>NZ_JBMPXW010000011.1:0-267733 GCF_049367455.1 Acinetobacter lwoffii | reverse complement strand
GGTAATCCTCCCATTAATAACCGAAGTTAAAAGTAGAGGTTAAGCAGCCATTAGAGGTGGCCTTCCTTTGTTTGCTTGGTGTGGTCTTTCATGGTTGTAATGCCACAGCCAGTTTGTTGCATAATCTTGTACTTCATCCAAAGTATCAAATAAATGTTTGCTCAGCCAACTATAACGTATAGTCCGATTATAGCGTTCAATATACGCATTCTGCTGTGGTTTACCTGGTTGAATATATTCAATACGAATACCTTGTTCAGTTGCCCAGCGTACAAATTCGTGACTGATAAACTCCGGGCCATTGTCACACCGAATAACTAACAGTTTTTCTCGCCATTCCAATAACTGATTCAATGTGTGAATAACCCTGATCGTGGGTAATGAGAATCCTGCTTCAATAGTCAAACCTTCTCGACGGTAATCATCAATCACATTCAACAATCGGAACTTACGACTATCGATCAGCTGGTCATGCATAAAATCCAGTGACCAGACCTGATTTGCCCGGATCGGCTCTTTCAGTGGTTCTGGTGCATGCCGTTTTAGTCTTCTTCTCGGTTTAATGCGCAGATTCAGTGCTAACTCACAGTAAATGCGATAAACACGCTTATGATTCCAAACATGGTTTTCAACATGACGTAGATAAGAGAAACACAGACCAAAACCCCAATCTGTATTTTCTTCAGTGAGCTCAATGAGCTGTTCTGCAATTAATGTATTGTCATCGTTTAACTTGGATTGATAACGGTAGCAGGTTTCACTGATACTAAATCCTCGGCAAGCCAAACGAATGCTAATCGCATAGTGGGCAACTGCCTGTTGTGCCATCTTACGTCGGCAAGATGGCCTCACCACTTTTTTGCCATCGCTTCCTGAATGATCTCTGCCTTTAAGCGTTCTTCAGCATACATCTTTTTAAGTCTGGTATTTTCTGCTTCCAGTTCTTTGAGTTTTGCCATTAATGATGTATCCATACCGCCATATTTGGCACGCCATTTATAGAAGGTCGCGTTACTCATACCGTGTTCACGACAAAGGGCGGCTACAGGTGTGCCAGACTCCGCCTGTTTCAAAATGGACATGATCTGACTGTCAGTAAATTTAGATGTTTTCATGCAGAATCTCCTGCCTATACTTTAAGAGAAAATTCTACTTTTAGGTCCTATTGTTTTTAGGAGGGATTACTGGGTACAAACATGGACATGATGAATCCAGATCAAACAAAAGAATAATTTGATTTTCGTTTGAAACTTTCTTTTCCAAATGAATTGTTTTTAAAGCAAACATAGTAAAGTTTATGAAGTATTCTTAAGGTCAACATATCATATTTTATGAGTAAAATAGAAATCACTTAAGTTATTGAATTTTGGTTTAAGAAAGAAGGATATGAAGTTATTGTTAGGTGTATCGGATTTAACATAATCAATATTATACGAAATCAGTGTGTGTTAGAAACCATTTAAAGTGTCTATATTCTCACCAATAAAAATGTCTAGTTTATGATGGTTTTTACCATCATGGACTGGATATAAATTAGAGATGTTGATCACTATGTCTGACAAGGAAATTCAACGTCTTGCAGTTCTGCAAGACGTTCGAGATCATCGTATTATCCAGGTCCGTGCTGCTGAAATCCTGAATCTTTCCACTCGTCAAATTACCCGGTTATTGCAGAAACTCAATCAAGACGGTGTTTCAGGTCTGGCACATGCTAGTCGTGGTCAACCTGGCCATCATCGCCATGATGAGTTATTAAAATCAAAATGTCTTTCCATTATTTCTGAACATCTGCTGGGCTTTGGACCTACCTTGGCGCATGAGAAGCTCAGCAGCATATTTGACCTGAATATCCCGGTAGAAACGGTTCGGCGCTGGATGATGGCCAATGACCTCTGGATTCCGCGATCCAAGCGCCTTAAACGTCCATATCAGCCACGTTATAACCGGGATTGCTTCGGTGAGCTGATCCAGATTGATGGCTCATATCATGACTGGTTCGAAGGACGCGCTGCTAAGTGCTGTTTATTGGTGTATATCGATGATACCACTGGAAAGCTGTTGCATCTACGCTTCTGTGAGGCGGAAACCACCTTCGACTATATGCTTTCAACCCGAGCCTACATTGAACAATACGGCAAACCTCTGGCCTTTTATAGCGACAAACATTCGGTATTCAGAGTTAATCAGAAATCCAGGAAAGACAGCCAGATCACGCAATTTGGGCGGATTCTGAACGAGTTAAATATTGATATTATCTTTGCCAACTCACCACAGGCTAAAGGTCGCGTAGAACGCGCGAATAGAACCCTTCAAGACCGTTTGATCAAGGAGATGCGTCTGGAAGGCATCAGTTCAATTGCCGAAGCCAATGCATGGCTACCCTGCTTCATTGAGCACTTCAATCAGAAGTTTGCCAAGTGTGCGAGAAACTCGAAGAATTTACATCGATCTTTAACGGAATCTGATGCTGAGCTGGAGGATATATTCACTTGGCAGGAACCGCGTAAGGTCACGAAGAACCTAACCATCACCTATGACAAGTGTATTTATCTGCTTGAACCGACAGAGCTGAATCATAAGCTTGTTGGGCAATACATTTCATTTCTGGAGTACCCGGATGGCACTGTGGCCCTCATGCATGAAGGACGGAAGATCAACTATAGCGTCTTCAATAAACTGGCTGGACTACAGCAGAATGAAGTGGTTGAGAATAAAAGATTAGGCTCAGTTCTGGCGCATATCCAGCAACAACATGAAGAGTTGGAGAAACAGAATAAACGTTCCCGTCTCAAGAAAAGTATGCCGAGTCGTAAAGCTCAGAAAGCTGTTATTGAACAAAGAAATTTAAATCCTGTGCTTGACTCTTGTGGTTAAAAACAGGACATTTTAAATGGTTTATCACATAGACATTTTAATTGGTGAATAACACAAAATGTAAGCCCCAAGTAGAACTGTTCTCGATAAATAATGAGCTAATTAACAGTACAAATTCGGCTCACAATATGAGTCGAATTTGTGCTATATTTAACTCATCTTAGATTTTAGATGAGAGAGATTGAAAATGCAGAAATGGATTTGGCAAGCAGAAAACTGGACAAATTTCACATGGCAGGATTCAACTATCTTACCTAAAACCAGACAGATACATCAAAAAATAGGAATTCTTCTTGGACAAAGTCAGCATGATTTAGCGAAAGAACAATTCACTCTAGATACTCTACTTGCCAATCTCGTTGCTTCATCAGCAATTGAAAATGAAACCCTCAATGTTTTTTCATTGCGATCATCTTTAGCCCAACGCTTGGGTGTCACTCTTGAACAGCCTTATCCAAGCTCAGATCGATCAGAAGGTTTAGCCAATATCATGCTGGATGCGCTGAACGATGTTAAGCAACCACTGACTGTTGAGCGCCTCATGCAATGGCATCGTTGGCTTTTCAATGACCCCGACTGGACAATGCAACGTTTACGCATTGGTCAACTGAGGGGATCAGAGCCTATGCAGGTCGTTTCAGGTCGATTGGATTACCCTAAAGTGCATTTTGAAGCACCGCCAAGAGAAGGCTTAGAAGAACGCTTACATACCTTCATAGCGTGGTTTAATCAGAGTCTGAATGATTCATTGCTTGATCCTCTGTTACGTGCAGGCATTACCCATTTATGGTTTGTTACCCTACATCCTTTTGATGATGGTAATGGCCGTATTACACGTACACTTACAGACCTTGCTCTAGCTCAAATGGATGAGCAAAGTATCCGTTTGTATGCAATGTCTACTGCGATATTAAATAAACGTAAAAGTTACTATGAGATATTAGAACAAACTCAAAAAAATGATTCTGATATCACAGATTGGCTGATTTGGTTTCTAGACACGTTGAATGAAAGCCTTGAAAAAACCTTAGCGCAGATCAGTCGAACATTGTTTAAAAGTCAATTTTGGCATAAATATTCAAATTTAGCCCTGGGTGAAGAACAACGTAAAGTTCTACATCGTTTATTAGACGGTGGCGAAAATGGCTTTGAACATGGTATTAGTGCTTCGCAATATCAAAAGGTTGCTAAAGTCAGTAAGGCAACGGCTACTCGCCACTTATCAGACTTACTTGAGAAAGAATGTATCGTTAAATTAGAAGGTGGTGGACGTAATACACGCTATCAGATCAATACCCAGTTATAGATATTCTAAGCAATAAAAAACCCCGGCATCCTGCCGGGGTTTTTCGTATTGGTTCGCTCGGTATAACTCCTGTCCTACCTTACAGTCCTTGTGCTTATCTATTGTTATTCTTATATGGAACTTCCTGTTCCCGATGAGTTCATAATAGTAAAATTCCAGTCATTCCGGATAGCAGCAAAGGGCCGAGATTGATGTGAGCCAAAACGTACAAAATAGCCTAAATTTTATCCACAAAAAATGTGGATAATTTTGGACATTGAGGCATTGATAAAATTTGAAAAATCTCAAAATTGATTACTTTTTAAACAAAATTATTGGCAAGAACTATCAAAAACGATCATAAAAAAGCCGAGTTGTTTCCAAGTCAGCTTTTCGACATCGTCGAGCATTATCACTATAACACAAGTATTTGATTTTTATGTGTTTAAAATATGAATTTCGTATAACCGCCATTATGTTAAATGTGATAAAGAATAGATAATAAAATTTAATTAGGGTGTGTTGACACTTTTAGCTTAAAAAAATAGCGAAGTAGTAAAATCAAATAGCCAAACCCAATTTTACTATTCGCTATGCCTCGTACCATGCTGACAGATCAACACTGGCAAAAGTTGAAAGTTATTCTGCGTAATTTATCCATTCACCACAACTCAAATTTACGCAATTTTATTGAAGCTATTCTCTATAGAATTAGAACAGGCTGTCCGTGGCGAGATATTCCTTGCTGTTTTGGTCATTCAAACTCTATTTTCAAACGTTTTAATCGTTGGTCAAGCAGCGGTAAGTTACTTAGATTATTCAAATTACTAGCCTCATGCCCCGATATGGAGTGGATTTTTATTGATGGCTCTCATGTACGTGCTCATCAACATTCTGCCGGTATAGCGAATCAATCTATTTCTAAAAGTGTAGGAGGAAACTCCTCAAAAATACATTTGATTGTTGATGCACATGGCAATCCTATTGATTTCGTGATTACCGATGGAACCACACATGATGTTAAAGTTGCACCTGATTTAATATCAACATTAGATTTAAAAGAGACAAAAGTGGTATGTGCAGATAAAGGCTATGATTCAGAACCACTGCGTGAACAGATCAGGAAAACAGGGACTAAAGCGAATATACCAAAGAAAACAAATAGCCAATCGAACAATGACCATATGGACTGGTATTTATATAAAATCAGGCATTTAGTTGAAAATATGTTTTGTAGATTAAAGCAATTTAGAGGAATAGCTACTCGATATGACAAGCTCAAAAGAAATTATCAAAGTTCTGTTGCTTTAGCCTGTATATTTTTATGGCTACCTTTATAGGGTTAATTATGAACAGTAAATGTCAACAGAACCTAATGAGACATAATCTGTCGTGTATTTTTTAAACAGCACACAATAAATGGTTTAAAAATAGTAATGTACTCTAATAAATTTTTTATTATCAATATCTAAGAGTTATAGAGCTATGTCACGACCAGAAATACCAAATTTAAGAACTTGGCCACGCAATTTAAGTACCTCCCAATATGGTGGATTATCTACATCTCAGTATGGCGGAATGTCCACGTCTCAATATGGTGGAATGTCCACGTCTCAGTATGGCGGAATGTCCACGTCCCATTATGGTGGAATGTCCACGTCTCAGTATGGCGGATTGTCTACGTCCCAGTATGGCGGATTGTCTACGTCTCAGTATGGCGGATTGTCTACGTCTCAGTATGGCGGATTGTCCACGTCCCAGTATGGTGGACTGTCTACGTCTCAAGGAGGTGGCATGTCTACATCTTCAATTAATGTCTATAAAAGTAATATTCCACCTTGGCCAGTGTTTTTATTAGAACTAGAAACTAGAGGGTATCTTGCACAGGCTCAATTGATTAGAAGACATATTCCCTCATTCTTATATCCTGAAAATTTCTTTTAAATTTTTTATTAAATAAAAGGACATCTTAAATCGGTGTCTTTTTGAGATGTATGTAATTCTTACATTTTTAGGTAGGGGATATTTTGTATAACTCTTTCTCATTAAAGAAAGTTCTTGAGCTTTATGCTGCCATACCACTGATATTGATAGCTTTAGCTGGCACTTATAAGTTTGGTTACTTTTCTACGTTTGATGCTTTATGGATATTACCTTCTATATCCGCTTATAGCTTATTTTACTCAATTCTAATTACTACTTTATTGTTCGCTTTTGGGAGCATAATTTCTTTAATTTATTTGTAAGCGTCCGCTGAATCCCATACCTATTTTTTAATTCGATTTAGGTTTCCAGCAGTGCGGCAGCAATTCTTCAATTTGGGTCACTTTGTGTGTCGGTAACCTTTTCAGCACATCACTTAAATAGGCATACGGATCCAAGCCATTCAGCTTTGCTGACTGGATTAAAGTCATGATGTTTGCCGCTCGCTGACCACTGCGCAGCGAACCTGCAAACAGCCAGTTCTTGCGTCCCAACGCCCAGGGACGCATCTGATTCTCTACCCAATTGTTGCATATCGGTAGATTGCCATCATCCAGATAGCGGCTTAAGGCTGGCCAACGCTTCAGAGTGTAATTGATAGCCTTGGCGGTGGGAGAACTCGATGGCACTGTCAGATGATGTTGGTTGAGCCATTCATATAGTTGTTGCATCACTGGTTGACTATGCTGTTGTCGGTATTCGCGGCGGTCTTCCGCTGTACCATCGGTCTTTTTCCTGAGTTCTGCTTCTATCGCATACAGTTTCTGAATCAGCACTAAGGCCTGTTCAGCAACCTGACTTTTCCCAGTTACATGCAGTTCATGGAATTTACGACGTGCATGGGCCATGCACCCCACCTCAATCACCTGGCCTGATTTAAAACGTGCTTTATAACCACTGTAATCATCACAGACTAGATAGCCCTGCCAGCCTTTCAAGAACTCTTCAGCATGCTGGCCTGAACGACTATCCTGAAAGTCATAGATCACCGCCTGAACTGGATTATACTGTGTGGTGGCATAGGCCCAGACATAACCTTTCTTCGGTTTTTTATTATTCTCACCCATCCGCATGATGGTGACCGGTGTTTCATCTGCATGCAGCACCCGCTGTTGCAGCACCACCTCTTTTAAGGCATTGGCCAGAGGTTCCAGTTCTACACCGCAGCGACCTATCCAGTCAGATAAAGTGGATCTGGACAGATCAATGCCAGCCCGCTGATAGATCAGGCGCTGACGGTACAGCGGCAAATGATCGGCATACTTCGATACCAGCACATGGCTGAGCAATTCAGGTGAAGCAATGCCTTTATCAATCACATAGGCGGGCATCGCTTGCTGAGTTAGAGTGTCACACTGATCACAGACCCATTTACCACGCACATGCTGTTCCTTATAGAACTGTGCCGGTCTGAAATGCAGTTTTTCACTGACATCTTCGCCGATACGACGGAGTTGGCAGCCACAAGCACATTGGGTTGATGCAGGTTCATGCTCAATACGGATGGTGTGTAGATGATCTGGCAGTGGTCGACGTTTAGGTTTATTGGTTTTGGCTTTCTGTGTCGCTGCATTGGTTTTATCTGCATTTAGCCGTTCCAGTTCTAGATCAACCGCGGCAATATCTTCTTCAACCGCTTCATCCCACAGATGGATTTGTTTTGCCGTTAAGTGTTCATTCTTTTGGGCGAATTTGTGCTTTTTAAACAGCGCCAGTTCATGCTCGTATTTTTGATTGAGAATAGAAAGATGTTGAACTTTGGCATCCAATTGTTGGTTTGATTGTGCTAGAGACTGATGCTGCAGCGCCAACTGCCTGGTGAATTCCAGCAGTTGTTCATGGGTCAGTTGGCTTAAGTCAGGCAGCGTATTCATGACCGCAGTATGCCTGAGGTCATGAGAAGAATGAAATAGAACGTTTGGAGAATAGCAGAATGGTCGAGCCTGGTTTAAAGCATCGTCACCACCTGCTGTCGTCCAATGCGCTGCCAGGGCAAACCTTGGATCAGTGCCTGTAACTGTTCCGGGCTGAGGGCCACGGTTTCACCTTGGTGAACTTGAGCCCAGTGAAATTTGCCCTGTTCCAGCCGCCGGGCACACAGCCAGATGCCCAATCCATCATGTACCAGCACTTTCATGCGATGGCCACGTTTATTACAGAACAGGTAAGCACAATGCGGTTTGATGTAGCCAAAGGCTCTCACCACCTGAGCCATGGTCGTATCCATACCTGCACGCATGTCCATGGGCTGAGTAGACAACCAGATTTCATCAATGCGGATCATGTTGCAAGTGCCTTGAGTAATTCTGCCAAGGCAGGTATTTCTGATGTCTGCCATTTTAGCTGAATATCATTATTCGTATGAGGCACGGTGATACACAACGTGATCCTCTCATCAATAGGTTGGCTGATTGCAGCAGTGTAAGGCAAAGCAATAAATGCTGGATTCACATGAGTAGGATCCTGCACGGCACCCTCATGATGGCTGAAGATCCTGATCCAACGACTGACAAGGTTGGCATTAATACTATGTTGCAGTGCGACCGAAGCGATCGAGGTATTAGGATTTTTGCAGGCATTGACAATACTGAGTTTGAATTCTTTGCTGTATTTTCGGCGTTTTTTAGCAACAGGAGGTGTTGCTGAATATATATCCATGTTCATGGATTAAGTCCCCACTTGTTTTTAGGTGGGAACTAAATTAAGGCTTATAGGATCGCTTGGTAAGGCTGTGTTAGCCGGATGCTTACATTTATTTATCTATTTCTGCATGGGTAGGTCACTCATATTTACTGATTTTTTCCGTACTATTTATAACAATATCCATATTCCTGATAGGAAGAGAGACATCAATTGCCTTATCAACTAAGTTAATTCCGCTTTATTTTGGTGTGTTTTATTATTCCTATGTACATAGTTCTATATTTGGAGGACAGATAGAGCAATACTTTAGCTCCCCTTTAGTACTATTTTTAACGATTATTGCTTTTGGTGGTATGTTCGGAAGTGGTATGAACGATGCAAATAAAGCCATTAATAATAAAACACTCCCAATAGTATTGTTTGATCAGCAAACGTCATATCCAAGTGATCAGTCTGATTGGAGACTATTAGAAGCAATAGATACCAGATTTGTTTTGATTAATCTTAAAAATAGAACAGATTATGGCTATGAAATAAAAGTAGTTGAATACAGTAAAGTTGACAGTATCTATTAATTTAATAGCTATCAATTTTATAACGACTTTATATTTTTCCTAAAATTAACATAATACACCTTATACGAAACGCGATTGTAATAATCATTTAATATCAATTATTTATATTAAAATAGAAAACTCAAAAAACAGCAAAAATCCGGCTTGGAAACAAGTCGGATTTTTTATGAGCGGTTTTGATAGTTCTTGCCAATAATTTTGACTGAAAATTACACTTATTACCTTGAGTGATACAAATATGTGATACATTATTGTATATACAAATTTGAATGTTTTTTATGGAACAGTATTTCGAATGGGATGAGGCAAAGAATCGAAAGAATCAGCAAAAGCACGATGTCTCTTTCGAAACAGCAAGCCTTATTTTTGAAGATCCGCTAAGGATCTCAATTCAAGACAGACATACCGATGGTGAAGAACGTTGGCAAACCATTGGAAAAGTAAAAGGTGTACTAATGCTACTAGTAGCCCACACCATCTTTGATGAAGATGACTGTGAAATCATACGAATCATTAGTGCAAGACAGGTAACTAAGGCGGAGCGAAATCAATATGAGCATGGTTAGATATACACGCAAAGAGCTGAATGAAAATTTCAGCGACAAGCAAAATGCTGAAATTAAACGTCTCCTTGCTAAGGGAACTGTATCTGATGATCAATTAGATCTGTCTGATATTCCTGAAATCACCGACTGGAGTAAGGCAGTTCGTCATGGGCAATTTTATCGTCCAGTGAAGCAACAGACTTCTGTTCGCTTAGATGCTGATGTACTGGCATGGTTAAAAGCACAAGGGAAAGGCTATCAAACACGTATGAACAAAATTCTGCGTGAAGCAATGTTGGAAGATTTAAAGAATCATTCTTAAAAATGAAATGGGAGCAATAGCTCCCATTTTTATGTTAGCTTCGTATAAGTACCATTATGTTAAATAAAATTTATAAAAGGAAAAGTGCGCTTAAATTTTTCTGAGACATGTGGGTTGTTCTTTAGGTATTCAATGGATTGTTCTTGCGTAGAAATAGGGTCAAAAATATCTATTCCCCTTAGATAAGAAATGCCTTCTAACGCTATTTTTTCTGTTTTTGATAGCCTAGAGCTTGGTACAAATCCAATAACTGAATGAATCTTCGCTAATGAGTCGTAAGCGTCCGCTGAACCCCATGCCTATTTTTTAATTTGAGTTGGATTTCCAGCGATGTGGTAGTAATTCTTCTATTTGGGTCGCTTTATGCGTCGGCAGCCTTTTCAGCACATCACTGAGATAGGCATACGGATCCAACCCATTCAGCTTTGCTGACTGGATTAAAGTCATGATATTTGCCGCTCGCTGTCCACTGCGCAGCGAACCTGCAAACAACCAGTTCTTACGGCCCAATGCCCAGGGACGCATTGAGTTCTCTGCCCAGTTATTGTCAATGGGTAGATTGCCATCATCCAGATAGCGGCTTAAGGCTGGCCAACGCTTCAGACTGTAATTGATGGCCTTGGCGGTTGGAGAACTCGATGGCACCGTCAGATAATGTTGGTTGAGCCATTCATACAGTTGTTGCATCACCGGTTGGCTGTGCTGTTGTCGGTATTCGCGGCGGTGTTCTGCTGTACTATCGGTCTTTTTCCTGAGTTCTGCTTCTATCGCATACAGTTTCTGAATCATCAGTAATGCCTGTTCAGCGATCTGACTTTTCCCAGTCACATGTAGCTCATGGAATTTACGACGTGCATGCGCCATGCAGCCCACCTCAATGACATCGCCTGATTTAAAGCGTGCTTTATAACCACTGTAATCATCACAGACCAGATGGCCCTGCCAGCCATTCAGGAACTCTTCTGCATGCTGACCTGAACGGCTATCCTGAAAGTCATAGATCACCGCTTGAACTGGATTGTACTGTGTAGTGGCATAGGCCCAGACATAACCTTTCTTCGGTTTTTTCTCATCATCACCCATCCGCATGATGGTGACCGGCGTTTCATCGGCATGGATCACCCGCTGTTGCAGCACCACCTCTTTTAAGGCATTGGCCAGAGGCTCCAGTTCTACACCGCAGCGACCTATCCAGTCAGATAAAGTAGATCTGGACAGATCAATGCCCGCCCGCTGATAGATCAGGCGCTGACGGTACAGCGGCAAATGATCGGCATACTTCGATACCAGCACATGGCTGAGCAGTTCAGGTGAAGCAATGCCTTTATCAATCACATAGGCGGGCATCGCTTGCTGAGTCAGGGTGTCACACTGATCACAGACCCATTTGCCACGCACATGCTGTTCCTTATAGAACTGTGCCGGTCTGAAATGCAGTTTTTCACTGATATCTTCGCCGATACGACGTAACTGGCAGCCACAACTGCATTGGGTTGATGCAGGTTCATGCTCAATACGGATGGTGTGTAGATGATCCGGCAGCAGTCGACGTTTAGGTTTGTTGACTGTGGCTTTCTCTGTCGCTGCATCGGTTTTATCTGCATTCAGCCGCTCCAGTTCCAAATCAACTGCTGCGATATCCTCTTCAACCGCTTCGTCCCACAGATGGATTTGTTTTGCGGTGAGATGTTCGTTTTTACTGCCAAATTTGTGCTGTTTAAATAGTGCGAGCTCATGCTCGTATTTTTGAGTGAGAATGGAAAGATGTTGAACTTTGGCATCCAATTGCTGGTTTGATTTTTCTAATTCTTGATTTGATTGTGCCAGAGACTGATGCTGCATTGCCAACTGTCTGGTAAATTCCAGCAGTTGTTCATGGGTCAGTTGGCTTAAGTCTGGCAGCGTATTCATGACCGCAGTATGCCTGAGGTCATGACGCAGAGGAAATAGAACGTTTGGAGAATAGCAGAATGGACCAGCCTAGTTTAGAGCATCGTCACCACCTGCTGTCGTCCAATGCGCTGCCAAGGTAAACCCTGGATCAGTGCATGTAACTGTTCCGGACTGATCGCCATGCTTTCACCCTGGTGAACCTGCGCCCAGTGGAATTTTCCCTGTTCCAGCCGCCGGGCACACAGCCAGATGCCCAGTCCATCATGTACCAGCACTTTCATGCGATGGCCACGTTTATTACAGAACAGGTAAGCACAATGCGGTTTGATGTAGCCAAAGGCTCTCACCACCTGAGCCATGATAGTATCCATCCCTGCTCGCATATCCAGAGGTTGGGTAGAAAGCCAGATTTCATCAATGCGGATCATGTTGCAAGTGCCTTGAGTAATTCTGCTAAAGCAGATATTTCTGATACTTGCCATTTCAAGCCAATTTCTGCTTTTGAGTGGGGTAAAGTAATTTGAACCGTTAACATGTCAGTAGGAGTAGGATCTAATGGTGTAGAGCAAGATAAGGCAATAAATGCAGGTTTATTCGGTAGTGGTGAGCGATCATTCCCTGGCTTACCATCAATTAAGCGAATCCATTTGGATACAAGATTTGTATTCAATCCATGTTGCAAAGCGACCGAAGCAATTGAAACGTCCGGTGCTTTACAAGCCTGAACGATCTGCTGTTTAAATTCAGCACTGTATGTTCTTCGTTTTTTCGCAAGAGATGCGATGGATGTCTGGTGATTTGTAGTCATAAATTTTAGTCCCCACTTGTTTTTAAGTGGGGACTAAATTAAGGCTTATAGGATGAATTCATAAGGTGTGTTCAGCGGACGCTTACAATGAGTCCTCGAAATCTATAAGATCAAACATATAAAGTGGTATTTCATCTTGATTTAAATCGTTAATACAAAGCTCAATCCACTGTCTAAACTCATTTAGATTAATTGCTTCTGAAAATAGACACCCAATAGCAAATCCAAGATCAGAATTTTCTTCTTTATATATTTTCCACATACTTAATATTTTCTAAAATTAACATAATACACGTTATACGAAGCCAAAAATGGGGGCATGCAGCTCCCATTTTTAGTCTTTTATCCGCTTTTTTGCTTCATCATAAACAATGCTATCAGCTCGTTTTCCAACGGTAATTAGCAAAATAACTACCTGATCATCTTTGACCTGGTAAACAAGTCGGACACCAGCTTTTAATAATTTTATTTTATAGCAGCCTGCAAGATCACCTTTAAGCATATTCTTTGGAATATGTGGTTGCTCTATTACCTTAGCTAATTTTTTCTTGAATTGATCTCGTATAGCACTAGGAAGCTTTTCCCATTCTGCAGTGAAGTCCTTATGACGTAAAAGCTTATAAGTCATCTAATGTGACTTCCTCGAACATCTCTTTAGGATCATTAACACGTTTGCGAACAAGAGCTAATAAATCAGCATCTTCCTCTGAGAGTAAAGCTTTTTGTACTGGAAGCTTTCCAGTCGTAGCAATATATTCAAGAATATTAGTAAAGAACTCAGTAGGTGCAATTCCTTGTTCTTTTAGGATGGAATAAGACTTTTCTTTAAGGGCTTCATCGACCCTGAAATTAACAGTAGCCATCATTTTCCCATTTATTGAATGCATGAGAATATTGTAATGCAATATGCATTACAAAGATAGTTCGTATAACAACCACTATGTTAAATGGATAGTTGTTTAGTGGGAAAATCAAGTTTTTGAAATTTCAAATTGAAGTTTTTTCGTTCAATTAGTAATTGTAATTTATATTCTATTGAATAACTATTTCATAACTTTTCCTATCATATTTGGCTGCATACGTAGCTACTTCTTGATTAATCTCTTTATGATTTTTATCTAAATATGAAAAGATTATTGAATCCTCATTGTGCCGCTCGTAATTGATGGCGTATTTATATTCTGAATAAGGATAAAGAGTACCTAAGCTATAAGTTTTTTGAGCACTAATATAAGTTACTTTAAGGTCTGTAATTGGATAATCAGTCTGATTTTTAATAAAAATATATCCATCTTTTTCAAATGGCTGGCATCCTATAAGTAGAACTAATGTAAGACAGTAAAATAGGCTATTCTTCATTTTGGTAGTTCTTCAATTGGTCTTATGAGTCGATTAGTAACTATAACTTTTGAGGTATCACAGCTATGATCTACTTCAGTTATCCAAGAATAATTATTTTTTTCTAGAGGATAGGATTCTCCGCCTCCATATGCTGCTTTATCACCTAAAAAATAAGTATCCGAATCTACTTTTAGGCTCTTAGTTTCCGTATCCCAATCTAGAGTTTTTGTAGCAAAAATTGGCAGAACTTTAGAGCCATCAGCATGTTCTAGGTATAGGCATTTACCTTCCCTAATAAGCTTAGCTTCACTATAACTTGCATTATCTGCTCCCCCCGTATATTGAATACGTGGAACAACTATATTTGATTCAATTTTTTCTGTAACTGGACTGCAGGCTGCAAGTAAACTTAATAAAATAAATTCTAATCTTTTCATATTAAAGGAATTTTTTGAGAAATTAATAGAGAAATTAAAGCAAATTATTCCAAAAGGCTCTGATTAAAAATTGTTAAAATTAGTAGATATATGAGAGGAAATTATGAAAAATTTTTTATACTTCAATTGCTTATCTTTTATTTTTACTTATTTATCTTTGTTTTATCAGAAATATACATTAGTGGATCGTATAGTTGTAGACAAGCTTGGAAAAGTTAAAGTCATTGGAGGAGGATTTCCCTTACAGTTTTTAGTAGATGGTGAAGTATCTCCAGGTGGGAGTATAGCGCTAGATCCTTTAAATATTATTATAGGAATAGATCAATTTATCTTCTTATATTTTATTTTTGATTATTTGTTCTGGATAAGTGTTTTATTTGCTTTTTACATAATTTTGAAAAGGTACAAACTAAAACAGATTTTCTAAAATTAACATAATACACGTTATACGAATCTAAAAATGGGAGCCTTTAGCTCCCATTTTTACTATATTTTTTAAAGTCTTAGGCGTGTTGTACTTTGAGTTTTAAGCCTAAAGCATTCACTACACGATTAATCGTATCAAAACGTGGTGCTGAATCATGACGTAGGGCTTTGTAGAGTGCCTCACGCCCAATTCCTGCTTCTTTAGCGATTTGAGTCATGCCACGAGCTTTAGCAATAACACCAAGAGCATGAGCTAATTCAGCTGGATCATTCTCTTCAAGAACCATGTTGAGATACATCACAATATCTTCTTCAGTTTTGAGTGACTCAGCCATATCAAAACTTGGTAAATCAGCGACTCTAACCATTTTAATCCTCCAATGTTTTCGATAGTTTGACTGCACGATCGATGTCTTGTTGCTGAGTTGATTTATCTCCTCCACCAAGCATTACAATCACTACGTCACCATGTTGGATGTAATACATCCTCCACCCAGAACCGAAGAATTCTCTCATTTCCCAAACGCCATCTTGGAGAGGTTTGATGTCTCCCCCAATTTCCACGTTGAACCTTATCTAATCCACGATTCAAGTGAATACGAGTCATATTGTCTTTAATGCCATCCAACCATTCATCAAATTCTGGAAGACGTATAATTTCAAGCATGAGGATTCCTTATCTTCTCACTATATTGTATTTGATCGAATACAATATGCAATTAATCTATACGAACATCCATTATGTTAGAACCCATTTAAAGTGTCTATGCGATAAACCATTTAAAATCTCCTGTTTTTAACTGCAAGAGTCAAGCACAGGATTTAAATTTCTTTGTTCAATAACAGCTTTCTGAGCTTTACGACTCGGCATACTTTTCTTGGCCCGGGAACGTTTATTTTTTTTTCCAGTTCTTCATGCTGTTGTTGGATATGATTCAGAACAGCACCCAACCGTTTATTCTCAACAATCTCTCGCTGATTCAGCTGACTTAATTTATCGAAGAGGCTGTAATTGATCTTTCGGCCATCATGCATGATCGCCACAGTGCCATCCGGGTACTCCAGAAATGAAATGTATTGCTCAACAAGCTTATGATTTAGCTCTGTCGGTTCAAGCAGATAAATACACTTGTCATACGTGATGGTGAGGTTCTTCGTGACCTTACGCGTTTCCTGCCAGGTGAATATATCCTCCAACTCAGCATCAGATTCAGTTAGAGGACGATGTAAGTTCTTTGAATTTCGCGCACACTTGGCAAACTTCTGGTTGAACTGCTCAATAAAGCAGGGCAACCATGCATTGGCCTCAGCAATCGAACTGATGCCTTCCAGACGCATCTCCTTGATCAAACGGTCTTGAAGGGTTCTATTCGCGCGTTCTACGCGACCTTTAGCCTGTGGTGAGTTGGCAAAGATAATATCAATCCTTAACTCATTCAGAATCCGGCCAAATTGCGTGATTTTGCTGTCCTGGCTCGATTTCTGGTTCACTCGGAAGACCGAATGTTTATCGCTATAAAAGGCCAGAGGCTTACCGTATTGTTCAATGTAGGCTCGGGTTGAAAGCATATAGTCGAAGGTCGTTTCCGCCTCACAGAAGCGCAGATGCAACAGCTTTCCAGTGGCATCATCGATATAAACCAGCAAGCAGCACTTAGCAGCGCGTCCTTCAAACCAGTCATGATATGAGCCGTCAATCTGGATTAGCTCACCGAAGCAATCCCGGTTATAACGTGGCTGATATGGACGTTTAAGGCGCTTGGATCGTGGAATCCAGAGGTCATTTGCAGTCATCCAGCGCCGAAGCGTTTCTACCGGGATATTCAGGTCAAACATGCTGCTGAGCTTCTCATGGGCCAAGGTAGGTCCAAATCCCAGCAGATGTTCAGAAATAATGGAAAGAAATTTTGATTTTAATAAATCGTCATGGCGATGATGGCCCGGTTGACCACGACTGGCATGCGACATACTTGAAACACCATCTTGATTGAGCTTCTGTAATAACCGGGTAATTTGACGGGTTGAAAGATTAAGGATTTCAGCAGCACGGACTTGTGTAATACGATGATCTCGAACGTCTTGCAGAACAGCAAGACGTTGAATTTCTTTGTCAGACATAGTGATCAGCATCTATATTTCATATCCAGTCCATGATGGTGAAAACCATCATAAACTAGACATTTTTATTGGTGAGAATATAGACATTTTGAATGGGTTTTAACACAAATTGTAAGCCCAAAATAGAAATGTCCGCTTTTAGAATGTGCACTTTTGCAATTTCCTTAGCGGACGGTTTGATATGTTGGTGTCTATGTCGGATAAAGAACTTAAACGATTGTCGGTTTTGCAGGAAATCTGCGATCAACGCATAACTCAATCCCAGGCTGCTCAGCTACTTCTACTTCATATTTCAGAATGTCAGGTCAGACGCTTACTGCAGAAATACAAAGTTCAAGGTCCAGCTGCATTATAGCCCATACGGGTCGTGGCCAAACCAGCAATTCCAGGCTTTCTGAAGAACTCAGACTCAAGTGCCTCAATATTGTTTCTGATCAACTGCATGGTTTCGGACCAACCTTGGCGCATGAAAAGCTTATTCAACAGGAGTTATGGTTCATTCTGACCAAGGCAGTCAGTACTGTAGTCGTGCTTTTAGAGCGCTATTATTGACGAATAACTGTATTCAAAGTATGTCACGCAGTCTTGCGCAGTACACTGCTCATGTTGGGACAATGCAGTGACTGAAAGCTTCTTTCATACATTGAAAGGTCATGTAATCCATGGCAGTGTGTTTGCCACTCGAAAAGAAGCGAATGCTGTCTTGTTTGACTATATCGAGATTTATTACAATCGAATCAGAATACATTCTGCAAATGGCTGGTTAAGTCCTGAAGCCTTTGAACAAAAATATTGTAAGAATTTAGAGGGATCGAATGTCCACAATACTGTCTAGGATCAGATAAAGGATTCTGCATCTGAAAAAAGGCCTTTAGCTTAATTCTGAGCTTCGACTAGGGTCTGTTGACATTTACTGTTCATAATTAACCCTATAAAGGTAGCCATAAAAATATACAGGCTAAAGCAACAGAACTTTGATAATTTCTTTTGAGCTTGTCATATCGAGTAGCTATTCCTCTAAATTGCTTTAATCTACAAAACATATTTTCAACTAAATGCCTGATTTTATATAAATACCAGTCCATATGGTCATTGTTCGATTGGCTATTTGTTTTCTTTGGTATATTCGCTTTAGTCCCTGTTTTCCTGATCTGTTCACGCAGTGGTTCTGAATCATAGCCTTTATCTGCACATACCACTTTTGTCTCTTTTAAATCTAATGTTGATATTAAATCAGGTGCAACTTTAACATCATGTGTGGTTCCATCGGTAATCACGAAATCAATAGGATTGCCATGTGCATCAACAATCAAATGTATTTTTGAGGAGTTTCCTCCTACACTTTTAGAAATAGATTGATTCGCTATACCGGCAGAATGTTGATGAGCACGTACATGAGAGCCATCAATAAAAATCCACTCCATATCGGGGCATGAGGCTAGTAATTTGAATAATCTAAGTAACTTACCGCTGCTTGACCAACGATTAAAACGTTTGAAAATAGAGTTTGAATGACCAAAACAGCAAGGAATATCTCGCCACGGACAGCCTGTTCTAATTCTATAGAGAATAGCTTCAATAAAATTGCGTAAATTTGAGTTGTGGTGAATGGATAAATTACGCAGAATAACTTTCAACTTTTGCCAGTGTTGATCTGTCAGCATGGTACGAGGCATAGCGAATAGTAAAATTGGGTTTGGCTATTTGATTTTACTACTTCGCTATTTTTTAAGCTAAAAGTGTCAACACACCCTAATGACAAAATATAAGACTTCTACCTCTGAAAATTATAAAAAATCAATTTTTTTGATTTTTAAAGAATGAGGATATAGTATTTGTAAAATTACTTAGCTGCTTAAAACTTAATTCTAATTGGTTAATAGGTGAAAAATGAAATTAGCAGAAGCTCTCTTACTTCGAAGTGATCAACAAAAAAAAATTATTTCACTAAAACAACGTATCAATGCAAATGTATTGGTACAAGATGGTGATAAACCATCTGAAGATCCAAATGAACTACTAAAACAAGTATTTGCTTTAATTCAAGAATTTCAAAAATTAAGTTATGCAATTCATGAAACTAATGCTTTAACAAAATTAAATGATGGTCGTTCTTTACTTGCTTTATTGACTTTGCGTGATGAATTTGTAGAACAGCACAAAACCCTAACTGCAGCAATAAGTAATACATCTCGTGAATCTGATCGTTATAGTACGCGGGAAATAAAGTGGCATAAAGTTATTCCAGTTTCATCACTACAAAAACAAGCTGATGATATTAGTCTTAAATTACGTGATTTAAATGTGTTGATTCAGTCGAGTAATTGGAAAATTGATTTGATTGATGCCTAATAGTCCTTTAGATATAATCAAGTTGAACATACTGGGCGAGTACAAGATCCCTTACTTCCACAACATAGGATTGTAAATAAAGTGTAGTGGCTTGCAAAGCAAGTGGATAAGCTTAAAATTTTAAGTACAAATCAATCCATCACTTGGCATAACTCAAATCTTTGTGCGAACAAAGTTACATGTTACTTATAACTACCATGTACTGACAGTATGTTCACCTCAATTACTAAAAATAAAGAAATGAGCAAGCACCAGCTCAACTACATTTCTATTTTTAATTCGGTTCGGCTTTGTTGCATAACGAGCTGAAAGACAGATTTTGAAAACAGCAGATTCAAATCACAAGTTGAACCGTACCGGGTTTGTCGGAGACTTTTTTATTTAAGTTAGGCCACCTGACCTAACGGGTTAATCTTATCATAGTACATTGCTTCAAACTCAAAAGGCGATACATAACCCAGTGCACTGTGTACACGCTTTTTATTGAACCAATCTACCCAGTTTATTGTCGCAAGTTGTACATCCGCTAAACCTTGCCAATCTGCTTTTAGATATTCA
Source organism: Acinetobacter lwoffii (assembly GCF_049367455.1). Lineage (GTDB taxonomy): Bacteria > Pseudomonadota > Gammaproteobacteria > Pseudomonadales > Moraxellaceae > Acinetobacter > Acinetobacter lwoffii_W. The sequence continues at coordinate 247,573 of NZ_JBMPXW010000011.1, read as the reverse complement.
ATCACCTCTGTTTTGTATAAGCCATTCACCGTTTCAGCCAAAGCATTATCGTATGAATCACCAGTCGTACCGACTGATGCTCGTAAATTTGCTGTTTCTAAACGATTGGTATAGCGAATAGAAAGATATTGAACACCTCTATCGGAATGATGAATCACATTCTTTGGCATGCCTCGATCGTGCAATGCTTGCTCCAATGCATTGAGCACCATATCTGTATTCATTCGTGTAGATACTTTCCATCCAACAATTGCTCGTGAGAACACATCAATAACAAATGCGGTATATACCCAGCCTGAATGAGTTTGAATATAGGTAAAGTCACCCACCCATAGTTGGTTTGGATGATCAGCATTAAAATTACGTTTCACTAAATCATCTGCCCGTTTTTGGTCATCTCGGCTACGGGTGGTTTGTTTGTTCTTACCTCGCCAAACACCTTGTATACCTAGCTTTTGCATTAATCGAGCAACAGTACAGCGTGCAATAATATAGCCTTCACGTTTCAGTTTTTGCCAGACTTTACGTACACCATACCGACCTGAACTTTCCTTCCAAATTCGTTTAATCTCCTCAGCATGATGCAAGTCATGTAAATCTCGCTTTGCTCGATGTTCCCTTGCGAAGCAATGCTTCTCATCGCAGAGATCTAGAGTCCGGTAATAGGTTGAAGCTGCGATCGGTAAAATCCTACAAATCGCATCAACACCATATAAGTCTTTATTGTTATGGATGAAATCCACCATTATTTGTGTGGGCGGTCGAGCTCCGCCTAGGCGAAAAAAGCGGCTGCTTTACGTAGAATTTCATTCGCACGTTGCAGTTCTTTATTTTCACGTTCGAGTTGTTTGATACGTTCTTGATCAGATATCTGTTGTACTTTAATAGGATTTTGCTGATCTAAATGCTTTTGATGCCAGGCACGAAGTGTTTCAGGAGTACAACCAATCTTAGGCGCAATTGCTGTGATTGCAGCCCAAGTAGAAGGATAATCTTTTTCAGATTCAATCAATAATTGAACCGCTCTTTCTCTGATTTCAGGGGTATATTTTAATTTTGTCATCGGGACACTACGCTTCGCTACGTCTTGCGAAGCAATGCTTCTCATCTCAGAATATTGAGTCTCCGACAAACCCGGTACGGTTCAGCCTTCTGCATGACCAGACCATAGCGATTCAAATATGGAACCGTCAGACTTCCACCACCAATACCAAAGATTGCTGATGCGACCCCAATCACACTACCTGCAGCAACTTGTTGACCTGATGAGGGTAACGTTTTCGTTGGGTCAATTGCTTTTTTGGCACCTGTAAACATCGTATATGCGACCCAAATCAGAAATAAGCCAACAATGATTTGTAGATGTAATCCTGATATCAAACCAGCAATACCTGCCCCAAAAAAACAACCAATTGCCATAGGTGGCGCTAGATTTTTAAAAACAGGCCAAATCACAGCACCAGTTTTATGATGCGCCATCAATGAGCTAATCGAGGTTACAACAATAGTTGCCAAAGATGTGCCTAATGCGAGGTGCATAACCACATCGGGGTCATAGCCCATTTGGATAAAAACAATAAAAAGTAGTGGCACAATAATCGTACCACCACCGACACCAAATAGCCCTGCTGCAAAACCAGCAAAAGCACCGATGACTAAAAAGGTTATAAGTTCCACAATAGACTAACTTTAAAAAATGAAAGAATTAAGGTATTGAGTTAAGCGTGTTCTAACTGCCCTACTTGATGATAAGCACGGTTAAAATAGACCAAGCTTTCTTCTTGATCGCTTTGTTGAACTTGAAGCACACGACACATGAAAATACTGTGTGTACCTACTTGCTGAATATTCTCAATCTGACAGTCAAAACTGACCAAAGCATTTTGCAGAATCGGCGAGCCTGTCTCTAAACCGCCCCACTCGCCCAGTTGAAAACGCTGTTCAGAACTGAATTTACTTGAAGCAAAGGCATTTGAAAGCTGTTCATGCTGCGAACTCAATACGTTTACAGCCAAGGCTTTATTTTCAACAAAATGTGCATGTGAACGAGAGGATTGATTCATACAGACCAATAAGGTTGGCGGGGTATCGGTCACACTACATACCGCAGATGCAGTAAATCCATGCATCCCTGCTTCACCTTTCGTTGTAATGACATTCACTGCTGTGGTGAGTAAAGACATTGCATTTCTAAAGTCTGTTGCTTCAATCATCTCTTTCATCTCAAATGTACATATCACGTGCTCGTGCATAAAGCTGGACAAATGACCTTGCGATGATTTGTTCTGCTTCGCACGAGACTACGTTTGATTAAGCTTCTAGCTCTTTACGAACAATGGCAGCACCTGCGCTTAAAGCTTCAAGTTTGCCACGTGCCACTTGGCGAGAAAGCGGTGTCATACCACAGTTGGTTGAAGGATACAGTTTATCTGCATCAACAAATTGAAGTGCTTTACGTAAGGTATTCGCGACTTCTTCTGCAGTTTCCACTTGGCTAGTTGCTACATCAATTGCACCCACCATCACTTTCTTACCACGGATCAATTCAATTAAATCCATAGGTACGCGTGAGTTTTGGCATTCAAGTGAAATAATATCGAGCTTAGATTGTTGTAGTTTCGGGAATGACTCTTCGTATTGACGCCATTCATTACCTAAAGTTTGTTTCCAATCTGTATTGGCTTTAATGCCGTAACCATAGCAAATATGAACTGCAGTTTCACATTTTAGACCTTCAAGTGCACGTTCTAAGGTTGGTACACCCCAGTCATTCACTTCATCAAAGAATACGTTAAACGCAGGTTCATCAAATTGGATAATGTCTACGCCTGCTGCTTCAAGTTCTAAAGCTTCTTGGTTCAAAATTTTGGCAAATTCCCAAGCCAGTTTTTCACGGCTCTTGTAGTGTCCGTCAAAAAGTGTATCAATCATGGTCATTGGACCAGGCAACGCCCATTTAATTGGCTGACTGGTTTGGCTGCGTAAAAATTTCGCATCGTCTACAAACACGGCTTTTTTACGAGAAACTTCACCCACAACTGAAGGTACACTTGCATCATAACGATTACGAATACGCATGGTTTCACGCTTTTCGAAATCTACACCTTCAAGATGTTCAATAAACGTGGTTACAAAGTGCTGACGGGTTTGCTCACCATCACTCACGATATCGATACCTGCAGTGACTTGCTCATGTAATGATAATTTCAAAGCATCACGTTTAGCTTCTAATAATTCTTCGCCTTCAAGCTTCCATGCAGACCATAATTTTTCAGGTTCAGCTAACCAAGACGGTTTTGGCAAGCTACCCGCAGTTGAAGTTGGGAGTAAAAGTTTCGGTTGTGTAAGCGCCATGTCTAATCTTCTTTCTCTAAAATTCGTCAGTCTGTGTGTCAATTCGATGTCTTAAGCAGCTGTATCGACCTTAAAGTTTGCTGCCCATTCATTTAAAATATCTTGATATGGTTTGATGAAGTTTTCTTCTGTCCATTTACCTTGCTTAACCGCTAACTCAGCACGTTCAACACGGTCATAAACGATACGTGTCAGTGAGTAATCGCCATAGCTCAAGCTTGGTTGATACTCCACACCTGCCGGAGAGTTGGTGTTGTAAATTTCAGGACGATAAATTTTTTGGAAGCTTTCCATGGTTGCAATCGCGCTGATCAATTCAAAATCAGTATAATCACGGACTAAGTCGCCAGCGAAATAGAATGCGAGTGGTGCATTACCACCTTCTGGTTTGAAGTAACGTACACGTAAGCCCATTTTGGCGAAATATTCATCGGTACGTGAATATTCATCATTGGTATATTCCTCACCTAAAATAGGATGTACGTTTGCCGTACGGTAATAGGTTTTAGAGGTTGAAACACTTAGACAAATCACAGGTGGCTTGGTAAATTCTGCCTTAAATACATCTGAATTCACCAAATGTTGATACAATTTACCATGTAGATCTCCAAAATCTTCAGGTTTTTCACCTACACCATAACCCAATTTAGGCAATACTACGCTGAAGTCGTAATCACGCACATAAGATGAGAAGCTATTGCCGATCATGCCTTCAATACGCTCCCCTGTTTTATGGTCAATCACTACACTTTTCAGTGTTTCAATAAATGGGAAAGTTTGACCATTACCTTCGATATCAATTTCAGCAGAAATGATGTCAATCTCAAGTGAATAGCGATCACCTTTCGGGTTATCAACGGTTGCCAAGCTATTAAAACGGTTGTTGATCATCGCAAGGGTACGACGCAAGTTTTCTTCACGGCTTTCCCCACGTGCCAAATTGGCAAAGTTTGTGGTTAAACGTGTGCTTTCTGCTGGTGTATAATTCTCATCAAAACGGATACGTTTAATTGAACACTCAAATGCTGTACTCATGGAGATTGCCACCTAAAAATTTTATAAAAAGCTAAATTTCTGAATGGCTTTATTTAAACGTGAATAAGAAAGTGAGTAAAACGATATAAATTCAGCTTAAGATGAGAAATACTCATCTTAATAAATTAAAGATTCTGAGGATTTTTAGTTATTCAGTAAGTTAAGCGGCTATCTAAAATCTTTATCTGAAATTGATAATGTTTTTTGCAACTCTACCAAAGATAATAAATCTCCAACTATCAAGTATGTGTAAATAACATAACGATCAGCTTCTTGCCTAGAAGTAATAATATCATGAGAAACCTTTCTGAGCAGCTTTGAAAATAGCATCTAACCGCTCGCCCAAATATTTCATATGTGAACCAACGATTTCCTCAAATCTTTTAGAGTCTGACTGCTCATCAACATATGCAATAATTCGATTTATATAATTATCCACACCTAATTTAATAATTTTAGTTTTACCATTGTCTAAATTAATAGTCTTATCCTCTCTAGCAGGATAAATCACATCAGCAGTATCTTGTAATATTCGCCTACAACTATGAACAGCATTTGACCAATCCTCTGAATTTTCGGACGTTAAATTTTCATAAACAGATGCAAATTTTTGTGCTGATAATGGCACTAAATCTCCAATTTTTCTGTCTACAAACTTTCTTGTTCTAGAAAAAATATCTGACGTAATTTTTGAATATTTTAGCTCATAATATTTATTAACCTGAGTTCGATGAAATATTTTAGCTTTTTAGCAAGTTTTGGAAAGTTGGCTTATTTGGATTTAAGCAATAAGCCACTATAGCAGCCATAATATTCACCATAAAGTTATTCACCGAACGATGACGTGAATGGTCAATTTGATGTAAGTTTTTTAACTGATCATTCACTGTTTCGATCAATCCTCTTCTGCAAAGCAATTGTTTTTCTTCTTCAGTTTGGATGGGTTTATTTTTCATATTCTTGCGTGACGGGGTTAATAGTCTGAGCCCCCTTGCTGCTAAAGCTTCAGTTTTTGCTTTACTCAGATAGCCTTTATCGCCCAGTAAAATACCTTTTAACTCTTGGGTTAAAGATTCAAGTACAGCAACATCATGAACACTTCCCGATGTAATCTTGAGATTAATAATTTCACCCAAGTTGTTGATAACAATATGGACTTTAAATCCATAAAACCAACCTGTGCTACTTTTACCACGACCAGCTAAGCCTTTAAATACACGATGTCTTTTAATTCTAAGATTATGGCAAACGACCAATTTAGTCGAATCAATAATACAAATTCCGGTATCTTCTCCTTTAACTTGATGGAAGAAACTACTCAAAGCTTGCAAACAACGCGGCATAATTTCAATAAAACGATTGTAACTAAGAAGCTTGGGAAAAGCTGATTTCCAAAATGGGATGATCATATGACAATAAAAATATTTGAAAAATCTAAACCCGGATTTATGAAATAAAATGACAATGGTCATGACTTCAGACAAGCTTAAAGCTGACTTTTTCATTGTTGTTTTTTGATCAGAAATTAGAGCTTTCTCTAAAGATTCATTAAACTTTTTGCAGAAATCATCCAAGATACAAAATAATTCGGTAATATAGTCCATGAAAAAGCCTTGCTCTGAAATGTTTTGTCTTCGTAACCAAGATATTACAGATGCTAAGGCTTTTTTTTATTTATTTTTTATGTCGAACTCAGGTTTATTAGGCACATATTCGTATACAAAAGCTTGTCGTTTAATTAGAAATTGAGAGTTCGTGCTAATACCATCTCTTAAACTCTTTCTTTCTAAAAAATTACTAGGGCGTGTCCTCATTTGAAGAATTGGTTTTAAATACTTAAAATCCTCCTTTAAGCTCTTTTCATTTCTATATTTTTTCAATGGCACGTACTCTTCTCACTGATGATATTTGGCAGCAAATTCAAGATACTATGCGATTACATGGTTGTTACTGTTCAAAAAACAGTAGAAATATCATGGAAGCCATCTTATGGAAACTGCGCACAGGCGCCACATGGCGCGATATTCCTCAAGAATTTTGCCCTTGGCAAACTGCTTACAATCGCTTTAATCGCTGGGCAAGTAAGGGATTATGGGATAAATTTTTTTTAGATTACGAGGCGTCTTGGATCAAGAATGGGTATTCATTGACGGAAGCTACATACGCGTGCATCAACATGCAAGTGGAGCTCGGTATGGTTTCGAAAGAGCAATTGGACAATCACGCGGTGGACAAACAACAAAAATACATCTTGCAACCGACGCGAATGGATTACCGATTGATTTTAAAATCACTGGTGGTGACGTCCACGACAGTCAAGTTGCGAAACAACTGATTGATATTGTAGACGAGGCAACATATCTCATTGCTGACAAGGGATATGATGCTGAGCACATTCGAATATGTGCTAAGAACAAGAATATGATTCCTATTATTCCATAGAGATCAAACAGTAAGAGATCGAATAAAGAATTTAATAAATATCTATATAAATTAAGATATTTAGTTGAAAACGCTTTTGCGAGATCAAAACATTTCCGTGCTATTGCAAACTCGATTTGATAAACTAGCACGCAATTGTAAATCTATGCGTATAGCCTGCATATTTATTTGGTGCAAAGCCAAATGAGGACACGCCCTAATAATTTCTTCACTTAATTTTAAAGCTTCATACAATGACTCTTGATTAACTTGCAATGTTCTAATTCCAAAGCATTATTGTAGTTATTCTCTTATATACTTTAGTTCTTATTAAATTTCAATTAGTGAATTTCTTTCATCTTAACCTTAGAAAATATCAGTATATCAAATCTTTACTATCTAATTAAATCGTTGGTGGTGTTTCAAAAAGTATGCTGGCGTTAAACAAATCCGTTATTAAGGTAAAAGAAAGTCAAATCAAAGGCTTTAAAATGATTTTCGAGCTTTTTAGAAAAGTTGCAACTTCTCCTAAATCCACGCCTGATTCGATGACGAATTCTACAATTGTTACCTTCAATACCGACGGTAAAAAACTTACCAATCACTTGCTTGCAACATTGAAATGCTGTGATAAAACTATCCCAATGATCACTCGCAATTCGAGCATATTGAACCCCAAGCTTTTTAAGTCTAGCTTTAAGACGTTGAACCGTTGCTAAATCCCGCTTACCCCAAACATAAGCAACAATTTCTCCAGATTCTCGATGGTAGGCATAAATAAGCCATTGTTTATTTTTCTTATTCCCTACAAAAGTCCAAAGTTCATCGACTTCAAGACATTCGTAGTGGCTTTGTTTAGGCTGAATCTGATAGATCGATTCACTTAAGGTTCGTAATACCTTGCCAATGCTGATACGCTCGACTTCAGCAATATCTCTAACACCGCTTCCTCTGACCATCAAATGTAATATCTTGCCGGTAATACCTGAGTTACACCCTTGATAGCTTAATGCATGATCACCAATAAACTGACGTTTGCAATCTTTGCACTGATGGTTTTGTTTCCCATCTACTTTGATGCCATTTCTCTTTATATTGTTACTTAGACAGGTAGGACATTTGATTTGTAGCGTTATTTTCATACCTCTATTTTATCAAAAGCCATATTGTTTTTTTCAGCATACTTTTTGAAACACCACCAAATCGTTAAAATATAGGGTTTAGATTTAAACCCATATAACTATGTCAAACAAACTTGAACGTCAGAAATTGACTCTCCCAGCAGGTCATGACAAGCTTCTGCTTCACTCCTGCTGTGCACCATGCTCGGGTGAAGTGATGGAAACCCTAATTGAATCAGGCATCGACTTTTCGATCTTTTTTTATAATCCCAATATTCACCCTGTCAAGGAATATGAAATCCGTAAGGAAGAAAATATTCGCTTTGCAGAAAAACATAATATTCCTTTTATTGACTGTGATTACGATACAGACAATTGGTTTGCACGTGCCAAAGGCATGGAAAATGAGCCAGAGAAAGGTATTCGCTGTACCATGTGTTTTGATATGCGCTTTGAACGGACTGCCCTTTATGCAGCTGAAAATGGCTTCAGCCTAATTAGTAGCTCATTGGGTATTTCTCGTTGGAAAGATATGAAGCAGATCAATGATTGTGGGCATCGTTCTGCTTCACATTATGAAGGTATCACCTATTGGGACTACAACTGGCGTAAAAATGGTGGTGCTGTTCGTATGCTTGAAATCAGCAAGAAGGAAGAATTCTACCAACAAGAATATTGTGGCTGTGTATACTCCTTACGTGATACCAACCGTTGGCGTATGAGCCAAGGTCGTGATCGCATCAAATTGGGCGTGAAATTTTATTCGAATGCCATGGATGATGAAAGCTAAGCTTCAGTCGCCAGATACCAATTTTTCCAGGAACTGGTTCCACGTACTTCAATGGGTACAGTTGGAATCAGTTTTTCTTTTAGAACGTCAGTCTGTCCCACGGCTTTGGCAAGTCGGGCTTTCACAGAATGAATGCATTCACGATCGCCAAACTCACAGCGATCCAATGTCGTACCACCACAAGGACCATTCGCCAATCCTTTGGGACAAGTTTCAGGGCAAATATATAAAGTATCTCCTAACCTACATTGACCACAACTTTCACAACCCACGACCCCTTGCTTAGAGATAAATTCAGTTTTTAACAATGCTTTTGCTGCAGGCGTATTTTCCCAGAATGAGGCTTTAAAAATAAAATGCCCCACACCTTTGGCAATTTTGGACTCAAATAGAGCCCTGTGCATGAAATGCAATTGCTGATATTTAATAAGCTGGCTAGAGGATAGTTGGCGGGAATAATAAGCTAATTCTGGCACGAGTTCATTTTTAGTCTTCACTTGCCACAGTGCATTCCAGAGTGCTTCGAGTTCCTGTAAACCATAATGTCGATATTGTTCAATATATTTTTCTAAAAGCTTTTGCTCTTCAGGCTTATGGCATGCTGAAAGATGCACACCTGCAAAACTCAAATATTTACACATCAATATTTGTATAGCACAACGTTTATAAGCATTCTCAGTTCGTCCATCCTGTTCTTCCTGAGCCAACACTCGTAACATGTGTGGTGTAATCACAATTCCTGCGACCTTATGTTTCACCATAAAATTGGCACGTGCCAAACTAAGTGGCATAACACAAGCAAGTATATTTTGTGGGTATCGATGACGATTTAAAAAAGCCTTGGCTTGTTTTAAAGCCTCCATATCGTAACCCAACTGGGTAACGATAAAGTCTGCTCCTGCTTTAATCTTTTTGTGAAGTTTTAAATATTGTGCATCACGTTCAGCTTCAGCATATTTAAAGGGATTAAAAGCTACACCAATGTGAAATCCACCATAACACTTTGCGGCCATGACCGCATTTACAGACTCTAAATATCGGGTGCGATTCGTTCCATCTTGACCATTTGTATGCCCTTTTAACTTATCACCTGTGAGAAGCAGTAAATTTTTCTGTCCCGAAGCTTGAGTTGATTTTAAGAAGGTCTCAAAATCAGTAATATCCCGACCTTTCCCTGAATAATGGATGATTTTTTCCATTGATGAAGGAAATGTCTTCGCACATTCAAGTGGTGCCAAATCACTATCGGCATGCACTCGATCTGCCAAAGTGATCGCACATGGAAATTCTGCTAAAGACATTGGTACAGCAATGCCTTTAGCAGAACTTAAATATTCCAACAAAATACAAAACTGATTGTGCTTAAAATGGGAAGCAAGCTGTGACATAAAATAAAGTTCAAATAAAAATGATTGAAGCAGGTCGCTATTATATTCGACCTAACAGAATCAGCCCGATTAATCTTAATCAGGCTGATATAGAAAATTTTAGTCAACAATTATGCAATGAATCTATTCACTACATTCAATCAGGCAACTTTCTCATGAGATTCTCGCTCTAATGTGAAATGAAATGCCTATTCTTCAAGAATATTTTGATACGGCTTAATGAAGTTCTCTTCTGTCCATTTACCTTGCTTAAGATTCAATTGAACACGTTCAACACCGTCATAAATTTTACGAGTTAAGAGAAATCATCATTGTGAACAGACTATTTCTCTAAGTTGATTCATCACAACATGTAATTTATAGCCATAGAACCGGCCCATTGAGCTTTTACCACGAGATGCAATTTTAGATAATGATTTATGGCGGTGAATAGGTTTGTGCAACAAAGCCTATTCTAATTAAAACTTGGATTTCATAACCATTAATTTACAGTACAACTATCAATAAAATCGCCCCACCATTGCATCATTTCCATACGCTGATTAAAATATTCTGCATGATTATAACTTGCACGGGTTTTATTTTTATCAGTATGAGATAGCTGTGCTTCAATCCAATTTGATTGAAATAAACCGGATTCATTTAATATGGTACTAAATGTTGATCGTAACCCATGAGAAGTTAATTCATTTTTAGTATATCCCATTTTTCTGATAATCAAGTTCAGGGTATTAAAATGAATAGGTTTATTATTATTTCGGGGGCTAGAAAACACATATTTCTCGCCATGAGACCAAACGAGTGCTGATTTCACAACTTCAAGTGCTTGATCAGATAGTGGAACAAAAAAATCAGGGATATCATGACCTAAAATAACCTTTCTTCTATATTGTTTAATATGTAAGGCTGGTATTTTCCATATTTTTTTATCTAGATCGAAGTGATGTGGTTCACAAAGCAATAATTCTCCACCACGGACGCCTGTATATAATTTAAATAACAGGGCTTTTTTAATAATAGGATCTGTATTAATCTGATTTAATTTAGCTAAGAAATTAGATAGTTCATCTGAATTCAAATGAGGATAGTTTTTCTTAATCTTATTGTTGACTAATATTTTATGAAGTCCATGTGCAATATTATATTCACAATACCCCATCGCTACCGCATAATCATAAATCTGATTTAAATAACTATAGGCTTTCTTTACAGGTTCTTTTACATTTCTAGATTCTATCTTTTTAATAATCTTAACTAGATCATATCTTTTAATTTCAATAAATGGTATTAGTCCAATATTTGGATAAACATCCTGATCTAAACATTTTTTTGCGAGCTGAATTACACCGCATCGTGGTTCATCTTCAAAGGAATTTTTAATTTTAAATTCTAACCACTCTTCACAAATATCCTGAAAAGTTTTGATGTATTTTTTATGCAGTGGTTTATTTTCATAATTATTAAATTTATATTCATCCCGGACTGATCTGGCCTCTTTCAAGGACATTACAGGATATTCACCCAACTTCATGCGAGGACGTTTATTTGTCCCTGCAAGTGAATAGCGGTAACTCCAAGATTTACGTCCGTTTGGTTCTACCTTCAAACTTAAGCCGTCATCATCTGCCAGAAAATAGATTTTTTCCTTTGATTTAGCTTGACGTACCTTAATTTCAGTAAGACTCATGAATTTTTAACCTAACCACAAATGGCACTGCTCAATTGAATTATAGCAAATTTAAGCGATATTCATATGATGCGTATCATACGCATCACATATTTTTATAAGTAATTGTTAAATAAAATTTATATTTAGATTGGTTATTTCCTAGTAACCAATTAATTAACCATTGATTTTGCAAGTCTTAAATTGGCATTTGAAGTGCAACCCCATGTTATGACTATTCACATTTCTGCTCCATCATTCATGGTTACTTATTAGTTATGTTATTATGTCAGGAGCGATACAAGAATTAGGGTAACCTTATTATGGAAATAGCGAATACGAAATTACTAGCTGGCGCTTTGATAGCCCTAACTTTAACTATAGTTAGCCCTGTCGTACTTGCAAATGATAACAATGATATACGAAAGACTATTGTAGTTAAGTTTGCTAAAAAAGCTCACCCTGCAAATTATTACGGAAGGATAGATGGATACAAGTATGATTCCTACAAATTTTATGCTAAAAAAGGGCAAAAGTTAAAAGTGAAGTTGACTGGAGGAAATGTTGAAGCTTACTTATGGGGTAATCAATTAAAAGACTCCATCAATCTTGGAGAATATTCTCCAGAGCTTGATGATAAGGGTATTTATATTTTACCTGCTTCAGGTGAGTATGAAATTAGAGTATTACAACCTAGATCACAGGCAAGAAAAGATAAAAAACCTCAATACTGGATGAGTATTAACATTAAATAAAGACTTGCTAGATTTTTTTAAGCTTTTATACCAGGGTTCAAAAACTATTGCCAGTTAAACGGGGCGTGATTTTTACATATATGTTTTTATATTAATAAAAATGATATAGATACGTAATTCATAGAGATCGTTTCAATTTAGCAATCTCTAAATACATCTTGTAATTGGCATGTTGAATCCGTTCATTTGAGGGGTCGTATTGCTTCTGGACTTCATCTAAGAAAGGAGTTTCTTCACATAATTCAAAGTACCTTTCCATCGGTGTTTTACCTTTCAAAGCCGAATGTGGTTTCATCCAGTTATAGTAATGCTGCCATTCTGCCAGTTTGCTCTGAATTTCCTCTGAATCGATATCTACAGTAGCGTAGAACTCAGATTTATCAGTCTTTTGTGAGCGCTCTACCTTGCCATTCAGATGAGGTGAACCCGGTTTATTTGGCCTAAATTTGATTCCATACTGCATCATTTTTTCTGTACTTTTTCAGCAAAGAATGCTCGTCCACGATCGGTCTGTATTCGCTGTATGAAAAAAGGTATTTCTTCAATTACACAGTTAAAAAGTCGAGTGTATTCGCAGCTGTTCGGCGTTTATATATCCTTAAAACGCGATATCGTGTGCAGTCATCGATAGATGTGTACTGATATAGTCCAGGACCCAGTTTACAGGTATCCATTTGAATTCTATCGCCTGGTAATGGACGTTCATAACAAATGTAATCTACTTTACGACGGAATTTTTTAATCGGTTTGACTTAATGGGTGGATAGTACTTTATGGATAGTCGCCAAGGACAACGAGACTCCGTGCAGCTCATTAATTCGGTTTGCAAACGTCGAGCACCAAGATTTCTAGCTGAGCGCATTTCCAATATTAAAGCTTCTAGCTCAGCATTGATTTTAGTATTTGGCGATTTTAAGGGACATTTACTATGACTACTTAATCCATCAATACCTTGTTCAGAATATCGTTTCTACCACTTGCGTAAAGTTGGTCTAGAAATGCCACATCTCCGACAAACCAGGCCAGCATTATTGGTCTCTTCAAATAATTTAACCCATACGAGTCTTTGTTGAATTTCTCTGTTCATAGACACCCATTATATTGAAGTGATGTCTATGAATCACACAGATTATCATAAGGCTTTTGAAACTGTCGCACCTCATGTTTGAATTCACCCATTAACAGAGTGCGAATTAGTCCTTGATCATGTTTGACCACATTTCAAGGAATAGTGTCCAACTTTCGGTATGCAGATTATGGTGTGGGGTTTTCTTAAAGTTTAAACCTTATTATTTTACTTCAGTAATGCTGATTGGCTGGTCTTTTACAAATTCAACAACCCCTTCACCACGTTTAAAGTGAATTGAAACTCCATTATTATTAGCTAAACGAATACCACTACCAGCAACTGTTTGCTTTAAACGATATACCATGCCTGAGTTATCAGTCATTAAAGCAGTTTCAAAGTTATCCGATGATTTCAGAAAAATTAATAAACCATTCGGACCAGAAAATTTAAGGACCTGCGTATCAGCTGAAGTATTGCTTGTAGCCTTATCTTGTAAAGTTTCAGTCTTTGGACTCGAAGTACACCCAGTCATTGCTAAAACTAACAAAGTTAAACTTAAAAAATATTTCATTTAACTACCTTTTTCATCTGTAAATCATAGGTGTATTTATACTAATTGTTATAATTTAACAATAAAACAAATATTACTTTTTTTTACATAAAAAAGCCATAAATCGCATTTTGAACCTTACCGGATTTATCGGAGATTTTTTTATTTAAGTTAGGCCACCTGACTTAACGGGTTAATCTTATCATAGTACATTGCTTCAAACTCAAAAGGCGATACATAACCCAGTGCACTGTGTACATGCTTCTTATTAAACCAATCTACCCAATTTAATGTCGCAAGTTGTACATCTGCTAAACTTTGCCAATCTGCTTTTAAATATTCAATCACCTCTGTTTTGTATAAGCCATTCACTGTTTCAGCCAAAGCATTATCGTATGAATCACCAGTTGTACCGACTGACGCTCGTAAATTTGCTGCTTCTAGACGATTGGTATAGCGAATGGAAAGATATTGCACACCTCTATCGGAATGATGAATTACATTCTTTGGCATACCTCGATCATGCAAAGCTTGTTCTAATGCATCAAGCACCATATCTGTATTCATACGTGTTGATACTTTCCATCCAACAATTGCTCGTGAAAACACATCAATAATAAAGGCGGTATAGACCCAGCCTGAATTTGTTTGAATATACGTAAAGTCACTCACCTGAGATACCGTCTTGGTAGTCAATCAATAATTGAACCGCTCTATCTCTGATTTCAGGGGTATATTTTACTTTTTTCATCGGAACACTACGCTTCGCTACGTCGTGCGAAGCAATGCTTCTCATCTCAGGAAAGTTGGTCTCCAACAAACCCGGTACGGTTCAGTAAATTAGATAGATTGGTTCAATATAAAGCATGTACATAGCTGCATTCGTTTATTTACCCTGTTTTGGATATTGACCCATGTAAATGATGAGATTAAGCCATTAAATAAAGTAGCCCAACTTGAATAAAAAGCCTCTGACAAACCTCACAGGGTTGAAGTGCTGCCTTTCATTCAAAATTTCAGGCAGCACATTTATACATTTAAGCGTCGGTTTAAGCTGGTAGTTTACTCGCCAAAACATCTACTTTTTCAATAGACGGTGGCTCTGAAAATAGCTCTTCGGCCTGAGCCATCAACGCAGCTGCAACCTTGCCAGATAAATGTGCTTGGCGACCCGCCTCATCAGGAAATGCATCAAAAATACCAAATGTTGTAGGTCCAAGACGTAAGCCAAACCACGCAACTGTCGCAGGTTCTTCCATTACAATAGGTAAACCGGCTTTAAGGAAAGCTTCCACTTCGTCTTCTTTACCCGGTTTAGCTTCAAGACGGACATATAAAGCTGTTTTAAGCATGACTAAAACTCCACAATTGATTAGAATTCAAACTGATTCTGTCATTGCTAATGTATGCATGTCAGAAAGTTTTGTTGTATAAAAGTTAAAAAACATCCCATAGCTGAGCCAAAATTTAGGTTTTTATTTCGACATAATGCTATGAATTTATTCAAGTTAATATCATTAACATTTGAATCAAAAAATCAAGATATGAGATGATTAAATTCAATCTTAGTTATATAAGGATCAATTGACTCTACCTTAGATTTATAAGCTGACCTCTTCATCTGGAAGTTATATTGCTCAAGAAGCATTCAAGAACAACATGCACATCTTCATATCTATGAAAGTTATTTAGCTAGGAATTTGCTGTGAAACTCTATATGTTTCTCTATAAAGCTCGCAATGAAGTAATAGCTATGGTCATACCCTTCTCTTAGGTTAAGTGTAAGAGGATATTCTTGTTCCAAACAAATATCACTAAGAAGCTTAGGTCTTAACTGTTCTTCAAGAAAATCATCAGCTGTTCCCTGATCGACTAAAATAGGTAAATGAACTTCATCGTTTATGATTAATTCAATCGCATCATAGCTTTTCCATAAAGTTTCGGTTTCACCTAGGTAGTGTGTAAAAGCCTTTTTCCCCCAAGGTACTTGGCTAGGTGCAACAATTGGTGCAAAAGCAGAAATACTTTTATACAGCTCAGGGTTTTTTAAACCAATTACTAATGCACCATGACCACCCATGCTATGCCCCATAATGCTTTGGACTTGGTTGGTCGGAAAATTCAGGTCAATCAGATTTCTGAGCTCTTCCACAATATAATCATACATTTTGAAATGCTGTGACCAGGGTGCTTGTGTTGCATTCACATAGAATCCTGCGCCTTGGCCTAAATCATAATCTGCATGATCTGGTACATCCTCTCCACGTGGGCTGGTATCTGGTGCAACAATAATGACTTTATGTTCAGCCGCATACTTTTGTGCTCCGGCTTTAGTAATAAAGTTCTGTTCGTTGCAAGTCAGTCCTGATAACCAATATAAAACTGGCAACTTCTCATCTTTGTCATGAGGTGGCAGATATATTGAGAATTTCATTGAACAGTTTAATGCTATTGACTGATGGCGATACACTTCTTGCGATCCACCAAAAGAAGCATGTTTCTCAATTATTTCCATAATCAATTACCTATGTTGAGCAAGACTTCATGAGAAATCGAGTAAACAAAGAGTTTGACATTCTCCACAGAGAATACTGATAAAGATTTAAAATGTAGGCAGGTTTGTTGAACCTATACATGATGGATACATAGATAGATCTGTTTTACAGATGATGTGCCGTTTTAGAGGATTCCATGCATGTCAATCATGATTCACATGCATGGAAAAGTATAAGGTCTGACGGAATTATTCGTAATGAATTACAGTACGAATTGACTTACCTTCATGCATTAGATCAAAGGCTTCATTGATCTGATCCAAGCCCATGGTGTGTGTCACAAATGGTTCTAATTGAATTTTACCTTTCATGGCATCTTCAACCATTCCTGGAAGTTGCGTACGACCTTTTACCCCACCAAAGGCAGAACCTAACCATCTACGACCAGTAACCAGTTGGAATGGACGGGTAGAGATTTCTTGACCTGCGCCAGCTACACCAATAATTACGGATTGTCCCCAGCCACGGTGTGCACTTTCAAGGGCTGCACGCATCACATTCACGTTACCAATACACTCAAATGAATGATCTACACCCCAGCCAGTCATTTCGACAATTACTTGCTGGATTGGTTTATCGTAATCTTTAGGGTTCAAGAAGTCCGTTGCACCAAACTCTTTTGCCAGCGCAAATTTATCTGGATTCATGTCAACCACAATAATACGCCCTGCTTTAGCTTGACGTGCGGCTTGTACGACTGCCAAACCAATACCACCTAAACCAAAGACCGCAACACTATCACCTTCTTGTACTTTAGCCGTGTTATGTACTGCACCGATACCCGTTGTTACCCCACAACCCAGTAAGCAGACATGTTCGTGATTGGCTTCAGGATTGATTTTAGCCAATGATACTTCTGCCACTACCGTGTATTCACTGAACGTTGAGCAGCCCATATAGTGGTAAATCGGTTGACCATTGTAGGAAAAACGAGTGGTACCATCTGGCATTACGCCTCTACCTTGAGTTTCGCGAACGGAAATACACAAGTTCGATTTTCCAGATTTACAGAATACGCACTCGCCACATTCAGCAGTGTAAAGTGGAATAACATGATCACCTGGTTTGACGCTAGTCACGCCTTCACCAACCTCAACTACAACACCAGCACCTTCATGCCCGAGAATAGCGGGAAAAACACCTTCAGGATCATCGCCAGATAAAGTAAATGCGTCTGTATGACACACACCGGTATGGGAGATCTTAATTAATACTTCACCTTTCTTCGGTGGTGCAACATCAACTTCAACAATTTGAAGAGGTTGACCAGGACCAAACGCAACGGCAGCACGTGACTTCATGGAATAATTCCTTATACAGATCTACTTTAAATATGATTTTAGAATCTTGGCGATTTCAGCCAATTCTTCTTTTCGTTGTTGTTCTGTGGTTTCACCTGATACTAATGTGTCCTTTAAATGAACCTCCAACATTTCATTCATTAAACCATTAATAGCACCACGCACAGAGCATATTTGTTGCAGAATTGCACCACATTCCACATTATCTTCTAACGCTTTTTCAATCGCTTGCGTCTGACCTTTGATCTTTCTGACGCGTAGAAGAATCTTTTTTTTGTCGTCAACCTGATTAGGCATCAAACCTCCTTATTTGCTAGCATTTATACTATAGTACCCCATAGTATAAAAAAGCAATATTTTTTATAAATCGAAAATTAAAAAGATCTTTAGCGAAAATTTTCTATCCCTGTTTTTAGTTTTTTTAAATTAACATCATAGAGCTTATGCGAAAGTCACAAAAAAAATGGGACTTTTAGCTCCCATTTTTTATTTTGTCTCATGTTCTTTGTAATGCTGTGACCTTTTAGAATTATGTTTCAAATTTTAGCCACTTTGTAGATATTTTGAACGTTTCAAGCCTTGAAAATACTACCGACAGTTTAGATTAAACTGCCTTTACAGACTGTACTAGAATATTTTTAGTGAGCGGATGATATTTATTATTCATTATTTAGGAATTATTAAATCCTATAAATATCATTTATCGGATTAATTTACTTTGGTACTGTGCACATCATCCCCCAGTTAAAAATAAGGAACAATTATGAATAAGATGATGAATGCTCTTATCTTAGAAAATTTTGGTGATCATGAATTTACACGTGTAGAACTCCCTATACCTTACCCTGAGGCTGGGCAAGTTCTGGTACGTATTCATGCTAGTGGTGTAAACCCTATTGATTATAAAATTCGTCTTGGTGAAGCACCATATGCTATGCCAGAGCTTCCTGCCGTGTTGGGAACAGATATGGCTGGGGTTGTAACTGCTGTTGGTGAAGGTGTCACCGACTTCAACGTCGGGGATGAAGTTTACGGTCTGATTGGTGGCGTTCGTGGTCTTCAAGGATCTTTAGCAGAATATGTTGTCGTAGATGCTGATCTGATCGCATTAAAGCCACGGAATATCTCTATGCGCGAGGCAGCAGTACTACCATTGACGTTTCTCACCGCTTGGGAAGGTTTAGTGGATAACGCGAAGGTCCAACCAGGGCAAACTGTACTGGTTCAGGGTGGTGCTGGTGGCGTTGGTTATATGGTTGTTCAGCTTGCAAAATCACTTGATGCAAATGTTTGGGCGACTGGTCGTACAGCTGATCAATCACTGATTTCAGAACTCGGTGCAACACCTCTCGATTACACAACAGCATCTTCCGATGACATTATTGCTGCAAGCCCTGAGGGTCAAGGTTTTAACATTGTTTACGACACTGTGGGTGGTCCAGTACTCGAAGCTTCACTTTCCATGACAACTCACTATGGCCACATTACCAGCTGTGCTGCATTTGGTAATCATAATTTAGCGAGTTCATCTCTACGTTGTGCCACAGTGTCTGGCGTATTCGTCCTAATGCCGATGTTAACAGGCAATCGCCGTGCTCATCATGGTGATATCCTTAAGATCGCTACTCGTCTTGTTGAGGAAGGTAAACTGCGTCCTATTGTTGATCCTCGTCATTTTACTCTAGACCAAGCGATTGAGGCTCATGATGCTGTTCAAGATCGCTCTGCCAATATTAAGGTCGTGATTGATGTCATTTAACGCACTTCAGGCCAAGACTTGGCGCTTCAATAGTATTGGAGATACAGATGTTCTGACATTAGAAACACTTCCTGTTGCTTTACCAGCAGCAGGAGAAGTTCTAATCCAGATGAAAACGATCGGACTCAACCGGGCTGATGTAATGTTTCGGCGTGGTACTTATATTCAAAAGGCAGCATTCCCTTCTCGTCTGGGATATGAGGGAGCAGGCATAGTTCTGGCAATAGGTGAAGGTGTACGCCAATTTTCTCCAGGAGATGCAGTATCGATTCTTCCGACTGACAATCTAGCCAAATATGGGACATATACGGACAAGCTTCTGATTCCAGAAACTTTTTTAGTTCACAAACCCGATAGTTTAAGCTGGGAAGAAGCTTCTTCAATCTGGATGCAGTATTTGACGGCTTGGGGTGGTGTAATCCATGCTGGTGGAGTTTCGAAAGGCAAAACGATCTTGATCACAGCAGCTTCAAGTAGCGTAGGACTAGCTGCGATACAGATAGCTGAAGCAGCGGGTGCTAAGGTCATTGCAAGTACACAAACGATAGAGAAAAAGCAACGTTTACTGGATCTCGGTGTTAAAAATGTTATAGCCAGTGAAGATGAACCAGATTTGTATGAGGCGCTTGTTTCACGTTTGGGTGGAGAATATCTTGATGTCGCCTTCGATGCTGTAGGAGGGCCACATATTGAACAGATTGCAAAAGCGATGTCTGTGGGAGGAACTATGGTTATGCATGGTGCACTTAGCCCGGAGATCACACCATTTCCCCTTAAAGTTGCATTACGCAAGAGCTTAACCATGCGAGGTTTTTTGTTCCTTGAGGTTCTCCATGATCCTGTTCTAAGGGAGCAAGCCAGACGATTTATTCTTAGCAGTATAGGTGCAGGATATCTTCGTCCAGTGATCGACTGTTGCTTTAACTTTGAGGACATGCATGACGCTCAGCGCTATCTTGAATCAAATCAGCAAATAGGAAAAATTGTAATTACTCTAAATACATGATGGTCTTATCTGATTTCTACTTTCTAGAAAAAAGGTTAGTTCCATCTGATTCAGGTTTCTATATGGCCCAACACTTCCGCTAAGTAATCAAACAATGCTCGGATTCGCAAAGGTGTCGGGCCCCGCTGTGGACGATATAAATACAGGCGCCAAACGGGAGAGGTTTCCTCATGAAGTATCTGAATGAGCTTACCACTCCTAAGCCACGGCAAAACTAGAAATCCAGGCATGTGTCCGAATCCAACTCCAGCGAGAATAGCTTGAAATTCAGCTTCTAGATCATCTGTAATAAAACGAGGCTTTGATGGCGTGAAGCTTCGACTTTCGGTGAATGTCCATGGCCAGTAACGCCCTGTTTTATGATCGAATAGTGCTGTTAGAGGGTATTTATCAAGGTCAATAATTTTTTTAGGCATTCCGACCTTATCAATTAACTCTGGCGTACCCACAGAATAAAAGTTCACTTTAGCCAATTCCCTTGCCACATATCGATTGTCCGGCAAAAATCCAAATCTGATCCCGATATCTATCCGCTCATCGATCACATCCGAGTGTGAATCTGTGAGCACACAATCCACGACAATATCTGGATAACGTGTGGCAAATTCTGCTAGTGCAGGTACTACCAATTTACGCCCTAACACAGACGACACAGTAAGACGGACAGTCCCACGCATTTCATCTCGTTTTTCCTTGGTGTCTTTTACAAACAAAGCATCGATCGATCCCACCGCAAAACGTGCTTGCTTTGCCAGACGCTCACCATCAGCGGTAATTTTAATTTGTCGAGTACTCCTGTAGAACAGAATCTCTCCGCGCTGCTCTTCTAGCTCTTTTATTGCCCGTGTCACTACCTGCGGGGAAATACCCAGCTGAGTTGCTGCCTCTTTAAAATTTCGAGACTCTGCTGCGACACAAAAGATACGCATCATTTCCAATTTGTTCTGCATGTCCAATCCTGTGTTATGGTAATTATTCCGTAAATAGGAATTTTGAAAGATAATATTATTCATTTATTATACCTAACAAGGCTGTAATACTTAATCCATCAAATATGATTGACAGATAGGTTGAAGGTTACTTGTATGAATAATATAGAAAATAAAGTTATTGTTATCACTGGTGCAAGTAGTGGTTTAGGTGAAGCTACTGCTCGCTTACTTGCTAAAAAAGGTGCAAAGGTTGTACTTGGTGCTAGACGTACTGAAAAATTACAGGCTATTGTTCACGACATTCGTGCTGAAGGTGGTCAAGCTGAATTTATTGGTATGGATATAACCAAACCACATGAAGTACAAGCACTTATTGAAAAGGCATTAAGCGTATTTGGTCAAATCGATGTATTGGTAAACAATGCTGGATTAATGTCTATTGCACCATTAAGTGAGCTAAAAGTTGATGAATGGGATCGTATGATCGACATTAATATCAAAGGTGTTCTTTATGGTATAGCAGCTACCCTACCTGTTTTCCAAAAACAAAACTTTGGACACTTTATTAATCTCGCATCTGTTGCAGGGATAAAAGTATTTAGTCCAGGAGGTACTGTTTATAGCGGTACTAAGTTTGCTGTAAGAGCCATCTCTGAAGGACTTCGTCATGAAGTTGGGGGAACAATTAGAACGACTACTATTGAGCCTGGTGCAATTGAGTCAGAACTAAAATTCGGTTCTTCTCATAAAGAAAGTTCAGAGTTTGTTACTGATTTCTACAAACAAGCCATACCAGCTGACTCAGTCGCTCGAGCAATTGCTTATGCAATTGAACAGCCTGCGGATGTAGATATTAATGAAATTGTTTTACGCCCAACTAGCCAAGAGTTTTAATTATTGAATAACAAAAAATGGGAGCACCTCGCTCCCATTTTTACTATATTTTTAAAGTTAAGGACAAATCTATGAAAGCCGTATCGTATGTTATCAATAACCATGATGATTTTAAAAATTCATTGGTAGATATTGAAAAAGCGAAGCCTACGCTTAAGGAGCGTGATGTACTGGTAAAAGTTCAGGCAATCTCTGTGAATCCAGTTGATACCAAAGTGAGAAAAAATTCGTCTGAAGCAAATAATCGTATTTTAG
This sequence comes from Acinetobacter lwoffii, assembly GCF_049367455.1. Classification (GTDB taxonomy): domain Bacteria; phylum Pseudomonadota; class Gammaproteobacteria; order Pseudomonadales; family Moraxellaceae; genus Acinetobacter; species Acinetobacter lwoffii_W. The sequence continues at coordinate 224,722 of NZ_JBMPXW010000011.1, read as the reverse complement.
GTTGGGATGCCGTTGGGGAAATTATTGAAGTTGGCTCAAAAGTTACCTCGTTTAAAGTAGGAGATTCTGTTTGGTATGCTGGCGATTTAACCCGAGATGGTAGTAATGCTGAGTTTCAAGCAGTCGATGAACGAATTATCAGTCTTAAACCCATTACAGTATCTAATGCAGAAGCAGCAGCATTGCCATTAACTGCAATAACGGCATGGGAAATGCTGTTTGATCGGTTTCAAATTTCAGAAACAGAAGTTGGCAGTATTTTAATTATTGGTGGTGCAGGCGGTGTAGGATCAATCGCTATCCAACTCCTAAAAGCAAAAACAAATCTGACCGTTATAGCAACAGCTTCACGTGAAGAAACGAAATCTTGGGTGGAATCACTTGGTGCCGACCATGTCATTGATCATAGCAAAGATTTAAATGCACAAATCGAGACACTAGGCATTGAAAAACCAAAGTATGTATTCTCTACAAATCATACAGAAACATATATCAAGCAAATAGTTTCTCTGATTGCACCACAAGGCAAGCTTGGATTGATCGATGATCCACAAACATTTGATATTATGCCGTTTAAGACTAAATCTATTTCTATCCATTGGGAGTTGATGTTCACCCGTTCAATGTATGAAACCGATGATATTGAAAAGCAAGGTGATCTATTGCAACAGGTTGCCCAATTAGTTGACCAGCAAAAAATTAGAAGTACTCTCAACCAAAATCTAGGAAAAATTAACGCTGCAAACTTGGAGAAGGCGCATAAGTTGCTTGAATCAGGTAAGTCAAAAGGCAAAATTGTACTAGAAAACTTCTAAAACAAATTAAAGGTGAAATAATGACTATTTCAGTAATTGCGAACTTTAAGGCAAAATCAGATCAAAAAGAGAGGTTAGAAGCGCTTTTACAAAGTGTAATAGAGCCTACGCTTCAAGAAGAAGGATGCTTGAAATATGAGCTTTATATTAGCGAAAATGACTCGAGTAGATATTTCTTCTTAGAAGAATGGCGTAGCAGGGAGGATTTAGATATCCATATAGCGTCTGATTATATTCAAAGTTTATTTGATAATATCCAATCGCTAATTGAATCAAGTGATATTGTAGAAATCAAAAAAATATAGCTGTATTCGGACGTTATGATGAAGTATTCTTCAAATTAACATAGGGACTTAGAAAGCTAACAAAAAATGGGAGCTATAAGCTCCTATTTTTTTAAGATTTTTTAATTTTTTAGTAGTAACTTAGGCTTCAGCAAATTATGCCCCTGAGGGGAGCCACCAATACCCTGCATTTTGACAACAATGTCATCGTTTAGAGGCAGCAAATTTACGAGCATCAGTCGGTACGACTGGTGATTCATATGATATTGCTTTGGCTTAAACGGTGAATGGCTTATACAAAACAGAGGTGATTGAATATTTAAAAGCAGATTGGCAAGGTTTAGCAGATGTACAACTTGCGACATTAAATTGGGTAGATTGGTTCAACAAAAAGCGTGTACACGGTGCACTGGGTTATGTATCGCCTTTTGATTTTGAAGCAATGTACTATGATAAGATTAACCCGTTAGGTCAGGTGGCCTAACTTCAATAAAAAGTCTCCGACAAACCCGGTACGGTTCACACGTTATAACCGGGATTGCTTCGGTGAGCTAATCCAGATCGATGGCTCATATCATGACTGGTTCGAAGGACGCGCTGCTAAGTGCTGCTTGCTGGTTTATATCGATGATGCCACTGGAAAGCTGTTGCATCTGCGCTTCTGTGAGGCGGAAACGACCTTCGACTATATGTTTTCAACCCGAGCCTACATTGAACAATACGGTAAGCCGTTGGCCTTTTATAGCGATAAACATTCGGTTTTCCGAGTGAACCAGAAATCGAGCCAGGACAGCAAAATCACGCAATTTGGCCGGATTCTGAATGAGTTGAAGATAGATATTATCTTTGCCAACTCACCACAGGCCAAAGGTCGCGTAGAACGCGCGAATAGAACCCTTCAAAACCGGTTGATCAAGGAAATCATATGAAGCATGGATCCTAGATCTACGGTTTTTTGACTTCACATAACGTGCATAGGGTGATTTTAGAAAAACTATAGAAAAATAAGAATGAAAGTAGATCATATTTTTATATGTATTGAATACATGAGCAGCTAAATCACTCAAAGCCAGCATCTAAAACCATTTAACAAAATCTATGACTATTTTACTTTCCCTTACCTAATCGTCCTAGTGTATATCTTTTTTTTTGATTAGCTTATTCTTAAATCAAGTGACTTTAGGTAAGTATGATGAATGATATCCAATTTTCAGATTGCGCAAAGGCATGTATGAGCTGTTCCCTTACCTGTGCCAGTTGTGCAAATGCCTGTCTAAAAGAAGAAAATCTGGAGATGATGCGAGAATGTATTCAGCGTTGTCTAGATTGTGCAGATATTTGTCAGCTCTGTGCTCGTATGCAGCAAAAAGAATCTCCTTTTATGAAAGAAATTTGTGAGCTTTGTGCCAAGGCTTGTGAATACTGTGCAGATGAATGTAGCCAACATGAGCATCAACACTGCCAGCAATGTGCTGATGCTTGCCGTGAATGTGCCGTTGAATGTCGAAAAATGGTTGTCTGATAAATAAAAGAATTAGTTGAGTTTAGGATTTACTCAATGAATAGCCAACGTGTTAGTTGTTAGTGGGTCAAACCACTAACAACGGCACTGTTGCAAATAGGGATCTGAGTCGATGATTTTCCCTTCAAAAAAGCTTAGAGACCGAAAACTCTATTTACTAGCCAAACTTCTCCTAGAATATTACCGTTATAAAATAATGAAGCTTGTCCTTTGCGTAGAGCACGCATAACCTCAATTCCTTTAATTGTGGCATAAGCCGTTTTCATAGACTTGAATCCCAACGTAGCCTTGATGATCCGTTTGAGCTTGCCATGATCACATTCAATCACGTTATTCTTGTATTTAATCTGTCGATGGTCCAGGTCTTCAGGACACTTTCCTTCCTGTTTTAGTCGCGACAAAGCACGGCCATAGGTATGAGCCTTATCAGTGTTTATGACTCGTGGAATCTGCCATTTTTTGACATGATTCAAAATCTTACCAAGAAAACAATAAGCTGAATGGGTATTTCGTCTAGCAGAAAGATAGAAATCAAGAGTATGGCCACGTTGGTCAACTGCACGGTATAGATATGCCCATTTGCCATTCACTTTTACGTAAGTTTCATCCAGATGCCATAAATGTCGATCTGTAGGATTACGCCAATACCAACGTAAACGTTTTTCCATTTCTGGAGCATAACGCTGAACCCAGCGATAAATTGTGGTGTGATCAACATTCACTCCACGTTCAGCGAGCATTTCCTGAAGTTCACGATAGCTGATGCCATATTTACAATACCAACGAACAGCCCAAAGAATGATTTCACCTTGAAAGTGCCGACCGTGGAAGGGATTCATCTGCTGTATCTCGAAATAAATAAGATATTTAGCTTATCATGTCAGCCTATTTGCAACAGTGCCGAAAAATTCCAGTATGCCGCATAGCCGCAAAGGGCCGGAATTGACGTAAGCAAATGCGTACAAGATCGGATAAAAACCGTCCCCTTTTTATCCGCAGAAATTGGGGATATTTTCTTACCGGAGAAGGCTGACAACATTGAAGAAAGTTTTAATTTGATTAAGAAACAATCAATTTTATTGGCGGAATATATCAAAACAGTTTAAAAAAAAGCCGACTTGTTTCCAAGTCAGCTTTTCGACATCGTCGAGCATTATCACTATAACACAAGTATCTGATTTTTATATATTTAAAATATACGTTTCGTATAAGCTCTATTATGTTAAATGGGAGGGAGGGAGCAAAATAAGTTAACATTTTGCTTCCGGCCACATTAAGCTAGAGTTTTATTTAAATAAAGCTATTTAGTAATCATTAAATTAATTAAAATCTAAATCTAACACCAGCTCCATATAACCAACCTTTCTCAGAGTTTGATTCTATTTGCCACGACGTTTCATCATTACCTTTTGAATACTCATAGGCAATGTCGATATACGGCATGATCTTTTTACTGATTTCATAGCGAGTTTCAAGCCCTGCGGTTGCACTGCTTAAACCAGTTTTTTTCGCATATTTAGAGTCATCACTAAAGATCGCATCCAACTCTAAATAAGGTTGAATAATCAACTTTTGCGTAATCAGAAAATCACGTTCCGTTTCTAGACTAAAACCCGCATAACTGTCTTCTCCTGCATAGAGATAAGCATCAGTTTCAAAGAAATATGGTGCCATACCATGTAAGCCAATCACTGCATCAACATTTTCTTCGGTGTCTTTGCGATGATCATCGAGTTCAACTTTTTCACTGCGATAACGTGCACCAATCTGTGCATCCCAAAAGTCTGAAATCATACGGCTATATAAAAGTTTGGCATCATAATGTGCATCATGCGATTCTTCTTTATCGGCATGAACTTTAATAAAAACCTTATTTTCATCTGTGCCAATACGGGTTTCAAACTCTGACTTTAAACCGCCTGTGCCATCTTCATTGACAAACCACTTATTATCCACCGTCGTAATCGCATAAATTTGCGCACCGTGTTCTGAGCGATGATCATAATGCGAACTCTGCTGAGTATTCGCATCTGGTACATGATGTAAATGATTAACCGTAGATGTTGCCTGATGTTGTGCATGATTCATCTGACTATGGTTCATTTTCCCCATCATCTGCATGTGTTGTGCATGCTCTTGTGGAGAATGCTGTGAATGATCCATCTCAGACATCGCTTGATGATTCATTGATGGTACATTTTTTCCATCAGTCTGAGCAGTTGAATGATGCCCTTCGTGCGCCAAACTTAAGCTTGTTAAACTCAATACCGCAACAGAAAAAAACGCTTTAAATACAAAATTAGTGATGTGCATGTCCAGCTCCTTTTTGCTCAGTTACTTGGTGAGTTTGAGTCGAATTTGTACCTTGAATTGGCGTTGTAGACACTTGTTCATCGCTAACATTTGCCACGATCAACTTGTTCATCATTCCTGCACTCATGTGATACAACAAATGACAATGGATTGCCCATTCGCCCAACTCATCCGCAGTTAATAAAGCAGTCACTGTTTTACCCGGTGGTACGATCAATGTGTGTTTATTTGGCATATCTACCGACTCTTGACCATTCTCCAACTGCATAAACATACCGTGTAAATGCATCGGGTGCGCCATCATACTGTCATTAATAAATTTGATACGGATACGCTCGCCATATTTCACTTTTAACGGCTCAGCATCACTAAATTTTTTACCGTTAATGGTCCAAATATAACGTTCCATAGTACCGCCCAAACGCACGACCAATTCACTGCTGGCTTCACGAGTATCTTTTTGCGGCTCTAATGATTTTAAATCGCTATATTGCAAGGCTTTATTACCTGCAGGTGTAGAGGCATTTGCCCAACCATAAACCACTTGATCATTTTTTTGCGGTTTTACTGCGCTATGCTGTGAATGATCCGTGCCTTTCATATCGCCATGGTTCATTTTCGAATGATCCATTCCTGAATGATCACCACCACCATGTCCCATATCTTCCATAGTCGGTTTTACTGCGCTATGCTGTGAATGATCCGTGCCTTTCATATCGCCATGGTTCATTTTCGAATGATCCATTCCTGAATGATCACCACCACCATGTCCCATATCTTCCATAGTCAAAAGCGAGCGTGGACGTGGCTGCGGCATATGAATGCCGTGTGTCACAGGATTTAGTTCATTGTGTAGCGTACCAATCGCATAACCTGAACGGTCAATTGACTCAGCTTCAATTTGATAATGTCCACCTTTTGGCTCCACAATCACATCATAAGTTTCAGCCGTACCAATACGGAATTCATCTACAGAAATGGGTTTCACAGGCTGACCATCAGCACTAACCACAGTCATTTTCAAGTTAGGAATACGGACATCGTAGAAAGACATCGCAGATGCATTCACAAAACGTAGGCGAATTTTTTCATTCGGTTTAAACATTCCTGTCCAATTTTGTTCAGGTGTTTTGCCATTAATGAGGAAGGTATAACCTGTAACATCCGACATGTCGGTTTTTAGCATACGCATCTGATTCCACATTTTGCGGTCAGACCATGTCGCTTTTATGCCATCACGTTTAACCTGCTTCCAAACATCACCCAAGGTTTCACGCTGATCTTGATAATATTCAGCTGAAATTTTAAGATCTTTCTGAATTTGATCACTGGTTTTTTCATGAAAATCTGACAACATCACCACATAGTCACGTTCAGCTTTTTCATGTGCTGCCAATGGTGTTTTACCTTTTGGATAAATCACAAAAGAACCATATAAGCCGTCTTGTTCCTGTCCTTTAGAATGAGCGTGATACCAATAAGTCCCGCTTTGGCGAATCTTGAATTTATAAACATACTCGCTTTGAGGCTTAATACCGTTAAAACCATTAAATCCTGGTACACCATCCATAATGCCCGGCAACAACAGTCCGTGCCAATGAATAGAAGAATCTTGGTTTTTTAAATTATTTTTCACGCGAATGATGGCTTCATCACCCTCTTCAAACTCAAGCAAAGGCGCAGGAAATTGACCATTTACGGTAATGCGCTTTACAGGCTTTCCAGTTGGGCTGACCACTGCTTCATCAATAACAAGCTGATATTCACGCACTTCGGCAAAAACCAAAGGCGACGATGCAAAACAAATACCTGCTAATAGGTACGAACTAATTTTATGAGACATAACTTAACCTTAATTTTTGAAAAATAAATAAATTTTAAAAAAAAATGGTTAAGTTTTAGGAGGACGTGAAATTTCTTGCCAATACCCATTTAGATATTGGTTGAGGTAATAAAAATTAGGCTGATCTATAGAATAGAAGGTATCTAGGGGATCTAGCGAGCTTTGCAAAGAATGAAGACATGAGATCTGTGTCTGGCAGGATAAGCTAGAACATTCCTGACACTTTTTATGATCTATATTCTGATTAATAGCTAAATGATTATGGCAATCGGTATTCGTCTGTACTTCGTGATTAATACCATGTTGAGTGACTTGCTGTGCTTGATCTAAACAATGATCTTGGCTCATTTCAGTTTGCATATTGATATGCATTATCTTTACTGATGCAACAGACACACTACTCCATCCTATGGCAAAAACCATAAGAAAACAAAACCAAAGTTTTTTGGAGAGATAAGTCAACACGAATGCTATCTAGGAATAGAATTTAATCCAATATATCTTAACAGAATTTCAACTATTTACAACTCAATATAATTTAGTAGTTTCTCTAAAATTAACATAATACACCTTATACGAAACGTGTTTGTTAGAACCCATTTAAAGTATCTATATTCTCACCAATAAAAATGTCTGGTTTATGATGGTTTTTATCACCATGGACTGGATATAAAATATAAATGCTGATCACTATGTCGGATAAAGAACTTAAACGATTGTCGGTCTTGCAGGAAATCTGTGATCAACGCATAACCCAGTCCCAAGCTGCTCAGTTACTTCATATTTCAGAGCGTCAGATCAGACGCTTACTGCAGAAATACAAAGCTCAAGGCCCAGTTGCATTAGCCCATGCCGGTCGTGGTCAAATCAGCAACTCCAGGCTTCCTGAAGAACTCAGACTCAAGTGCCTCAATATTGTTTCGGATCAACTGCATGGTTTCGGACCCACTTTAGCGCATGAAAAGCTCACTACCATTCATGGATTCGACATTTCGGTGGAAACACTACGTTCTTGGATGATTGCAGCCGATTTATGGATTCCTCGATCCAAGCATCTGAAACGCCCGTATCAGCCTCGTTATAACCGGGACTGTTATGGTGAACTGATTCAAATTGATGGCTCACACCATGACTGGTTTGAAGGTCGAGCCCCTAAATGCTGTCTGCTGGTGTTTATCGATGATGCCACAGGAAAATTGCAGCATTTACGCTTCTGTGAATCAGAATCAGCCTTTGACTATATGATTTCAACACGTTTGTATATTGAGCAGCATGGTAAGCCGTTGGCATTTTACAGCGATAAACATTCAGTCTTCAGGGTGAATCAAAGCAGTAAGAAAGACACCAAGATTACCCAGTTTGGGCGCGTACTCAGCACCCTGAATATCGAGATTATCTTCGCTAATTCACCACAGGCCAAAGGCCGTGTAGAACGGGCCAATAGAACGCTTCAGGACCGTCTGATCAAAGAAATGCGCCTGGAAGGCATCTGTTCGATTGAGCAAGCGAATGCCTGGCTACCCTGCTTCATTGAGCAGTTCAATCAGAAGTTCGCCAAGATGGCTTTTAATCCCAAGGGTTTACACCGGACTGTTACTGAAACTGCTGAGGAGTTAGATGATGTTTTTACTTGGCGTGAACCCCGCAGAGTCACGAATAGCCTGACGATTACTTATGATAAATGCGTATATCGGCACTGTTGCAAATAGGCTGACATGATAAGCTAAATATCTTATTTATTTCGAGATACAGCAGATGAATCCCTTCCACGGTCGGCACTTTGAAGGTGAAATCATTCTTTGGGCTGTTCGTTGGTATTGTAAATATGGCATCAGCTATCGTGAACTTCAAGAAATGCTCGCTGAACGAGGCATAAATGTGGATCACAGTACAATTTATCGTTGGGTTCAGCGTTATGCTCCAGAAATGGAAAAACGGTTACGCTGGTATTGGCGTAATCCTACAGATTTACATTCATGGCATATGGATGAGACTTATATCAAAGTGAAGGGGCGATGGACTTACCTGTATCGTGCAGTTGATCAACGGGGTCATATGATTGACTTTTACCTTTCCGCTAGACGGAACAGTAAATCAGCCTATAGTTTTCTAGGAAAGATCTTCAATACGGTGAAAAAATGGCAAATTCCACGGGTCATCAATACAGATAAAGCAGCGACCTATGGCCATGCTTTATCACGATTAAAGCGAGAAGGAAAATGTCCAGTAGATATTGAGCACAGGCAGATTAAGTATAAAAATAATGTCATTGAATGTGATCATGGTAAGTTAAAGCGAATCATCAGGGCCACATTAGGATTCAAATCTATGAAGACGGCTTATGCCACAATTAAAGGTATTGAAGTCATGCGTGCACTACGTAAAGGACAAGCATCGTCATTTTATTATGGTCAGCCTCAGGGTGAAGTGTGTCTAATCAACAGGGTTTTCGGTCTCTAAGCACTTTTTAAAGGGAACATCATCGACTCAAATCACTATTTGCAACAGTGCCATCTGGATCAACATTTCACAAAATAAGCATACAAAAAAAATAGCAGTATTAAACTGCTATTTTTGATTTTTATTTAAATCGCTTTTAAAAAACAAACTCGATACCTGCACCATACAACCATCCTTTTTCTGAATTGGACGCTTGTTGTAGAGAAGTTAGCTTTTGTCCCTTTTCATATTGATAAGCTACATCAACAAAAGGTTTAATCCGTTTAGTAATCTCATAACGAGTTTTCAGCCCAGTCTTCAATTCGGATAATCCGTTTTTTGAAGCATAGTTAGAATCATCGCTAAATATTACATCTGCTTCGATATAAGGTTGAGTAATAAGTTTCTGAGTTAAAAGCAAATCACGTTCTAATTCAAAACTTGCTCCCCAAAAATTATTCTCACCGCCATAAAGATATGCTTGTGTTTCAAAGAAATAAGGAGCTAGACCTAATATACCAATAACCCCATCCACTCGATCGCTGCTGCTGTTATTTTTATCTTCACTATATCTTACCCCAGCTTGTACATCCCAAAATGGGGCTACGTTACGGCTATAAAGTGCTGATACAGCATATTTTGGATCATTACTTTCTGACTTTTCCGAATTGGCTTCAATAAATAGACGATTTTCATCTGTTCCAATTAAAGTTTCAAACTTTGTTCCTAGGTTGCCCTTACCGTCTTCATCAACCATCCATTCATTTTCAAATTTTGTCGTTTGATAAATTTGTCCACCATGTTCTTTAAGATGATTGTCATGAGGTGAGTTAGAGTTCTCAAGCGCAATCTGGACACTCTTATCCCCCATATTCGCATTTTCCATTGAATAATATTCTGGATAACGCTCTTGAAGGGAATACTTTAATCCTCCAGATTCCTGTAAAAGAATTTTCATATTTTTTGTAATATTACTGTCTTGTACAGGAGTTTCATTTTTAGCGAACGTTAGATTTGATAATCCAAATAGCGCAATCATCAAAGTTGTTTTTGAAAACAAATTATTAGTGATGTGCATGTGGATTTACTCCCTTCTCATTTACTTGGGACTGAGGAACAGTCTTTGTAGAATTACCATCTTCCACTTGAGCTACAATGAGTTTATTCATCATTCCTGCACTCATATGGTAAAGCAGGTGACAATGAATAGCCCACTCACCTAACTCATCAGCTGTGAGTAGAGTGGTTATCGTTTTCCCAGGTGGAACAATTACCGTATGTTTGTTTGGCATATTGCTTGGATCCTGACCATTCTCAAGCTGCATAAACATGCCATGTAAGTGCATTGGGTGAGCCATCATACTGTCATTGACAAATTTTAAGCGAATACGTTCACCATACTTCACCACTAGTGGGTCGGCTTCATTAAATTTTTTACCATTTATTGTCCAAATATAACGCTCCATGTTTCCACCAAGACGGATCTCTATTTCACGTTCAGCTGCACGAGTGTCTTTTTGAGGATCTAACGATTGCAAATCACTATATTGCAATGCTTTATTACCTTCAGGTGTTGAAGCATTTGCCCATCCAAATACGGTATTATCATTCTTGTCTGAAGCCGCCTTAACAGTAGCGCTATTCATCGGCATATCATGATCCATACCTTTCATAGAAGACATATCATGATCCATACCTTTCATAGAAGACATATCGTGATTCATGCCTTTCATAGAAGACATATCATGATTCATATCTTTCATTGAAGACATATCATGATCCATACCTTTCATAGAAGACATATCGTGATTCATGCCTTTCATAGAAGACATATCATGATCCATACCTTTCATAGAAGACATATCGTGATTCATATCTTTCATAGATGACATGTCATGGCTCATCCCCATATCTTCCATAGTTAATAAAGCACGAGGGCGAGATTTAGGCATCTCAATTTGTTTGACTGCTGGGCTGCTTTCTTCATGTAATGTTCCCACTGAAAAACCGGTACGATCAATAGATTCAGCTTCAATTTGGTAATGTGCTTGTTTTGGTTCCACAATGACATCATAGGTTTCAGCAGTACCAATACGGAACTCATCTACAGGAACGGGCTTTACAGGTTGACCATCAGCACTGACTACAGTCATTTTTAGGTTTGGAATGCGTACATCAAAGAATGACATAGCGGAAGCATTAATAAAACGAAGGCGAACTTTTTCACCAGCTTTGAAGTTACCGGTCCAGTTTTGCTGAGGTGTTTTGCCATTCATTAAAAATGTATAACCAGTCACATCGGACATATCTGTTTTCAACATCCGCATCTGATTCCACATAGAGCGGTCTTGCCAAGTTGCCTTTAATCCATCACGTTTAACTTGTTTTAATACATCGAATACTGTTTCGCGACGGTTCTGATAGTAATCTGCTTCTTTTTTAAGATTTTTCATAATTTGATCACTTGTCGAATTATGAAAATCAGAAAGCAAAACAACGTAATCTTTATCGGTTTTTTCAGCAGCTGTTAGTGGAGTTTTATCTTTAGGATAAATAACAAAAGCACCATATAAACCGTCTTGTTCTTGTCCTTTACTATGTGAATGATACCAATAAGTACCATTTTGGCGGACTTTAAACTTATATTCATAAGTTTTATTAGGGGCAATGCCATTAAATTTGTTAAATCCAGGTACACCATCCATAATTCCAGGTAATAATAAGCCATGCCAATGGATTGAAGAGTCCTGATTTTTTAACTTATTGTGAACACGGATAACGGCCTCATCACCTTCTTCAAATTCAAGAAGTGGTGCAACGAATTTACCATTTACAGTAATTCTCTCAACTGGTTTTCCTGTGATATTTACAGTTTGTTCAGCGATTGTTAAATCATATTCTTTAACTGCCGCCATTACCCAAGTTGATGAAAATAAACCAACTCCAATTAAGAGTATATGACTTAACTTTTTTGACATTCTATCTCACCTTTAGAAAGGTCAAGGTTGAAGTAATAAAGCAAATATTTAGTATAAACTTTAATACTTCTTTCTCGCTATTTATAAAATTATTTATTGCTACCAGGCATATTCATCTTTGAATGATCCATTTTAGAATGGTCCATATTCATCATAGAATGATCCATTTTTGACATGTCAGATGAGTTAGGAGACTGATGTTGACTATGATCTTGCTGAGTCTTGTCATCTTTTTCCATTTTACAAGGTTTTGTACAAGGTTCCTGTGCTTTTACCGTTTTAGTGGCACTTGAGGTTGATACATCTTTTGCCCAAGATTGAGTACCAGCAATTAAAGTTCCAGCACACATTAAAATTGTTAGACTACGACGCACTACAGTTTTCATAAGTTTCTCTAAAAGTTAATTTCTTGCTACTACACTAAAGTGAAGCACTAAACATCTAAGTGACTTGAAAATGACATTTTTGTAATCTATCTCGATCAGATGTTTTATAACGTTATTATAGTTTTAATGAATAACTTAGGATTCTGAGATGAGAATACTATTAGTTGAAGATGAACAAAAAACTGGTGATTATCTCAAGCAAGGTTTATCCGAAGCTGGCTATATTACGGACTGGGTTACAGATGGGTTAACGGGTAAACATCAAGCTCTTTCTGAAGAGTATGACTTAATTATTTTAGACGTGATGTTACCTGGACTAAATGGTTGGAATATTATCAATGATATTCGTAGCAGCGGTAAAACAATGCCCATTCTTTTTCTTACCGCCCGAGATCAAATCGAAGATCGAGTAAAAGGATTAGAGCTAGGCGCTGATGATTATTTAGTTAAGCCTTTTGCTTTTGCAGAGCTTCTAGCTCGAATAAAAACGCTCCTTAGACGAGGGCAACAAAGAGAAGATAATAATATTATTAAGATTGCTGATTTAGAACTTGATTTGAGAAAACGTCGGGTAACACGAGCAGGTCAACGCATTGATCTGACGGCTAAAGAATTTGCGCTTATGGAGCTTTTTATGCGTAGAAGAGGTGAAATTCTACCAAGAGCACTTATTGCATCTCAAATTTGGGATATGAACTTTGATAGTGATACAAATGTAGTTGAAGTCGCTATTAAACGATTAAGAAATAAAGTAGATAGTAATTTTACCCCTAAGTTAATTCAGAATATTCGAGGAATGGGGTATGTACTAGAGGTAGAGGATGAATAATAACTTATTCAAAGCGATCAGTTTTCGGATCGGTATTATTTTCTCATTATCTACTATTTTCATTCTAATTATTATGGGCTTATTCATAAATAAATTGGTAATACATCATTTTGAGACTCAAGACCGTACCCAATTAGAAGGTAAAATCCAGCTGATTCAGAATCTTATCCAACAGAATCCTAAAAACTCTCCAGAACTTAATCTATATTTGAGAGACGCTTTAGTTGGACACCATGATCTTATGGTTCAAATAGAACGACCGACAGGTAAAGTTTTATTTAGTTCAGCACCTTCAACAATTAATACTCAACACTTAACCAAGTCTGCAAATAACTCTTGGATTAAATGGAAAATTCAGGATAAGACTTATCGTGGCATCATCTACAACACGGAGATGAATAAAAATAATGTAATACAATCTGTACGAATTATTGTGGGGATCGATACCTCAGAACATCTACATTTTTTAAATGATTTTAAGCGCCAACTTTTTTACATTGGTTTAGCTGGAACGATTTGTTTAATGTTTTTAGGCTGGTTTGCAACCTGGAGAGGTTTAAGACCCGTGCAAAAAATGGCTCAGGTCGCAGAAGGCATTTCTGCCCAACATCTTTCAGAACGTTTAGAAGTTGAGCACACACCAACAGAACTAAAATCATTAGCAATCGCCTTCAATGATATGCTGGACAGACTAGAATCAGCTTTAGAAAAACTTTCCGATTTTTCATCTGATTTAGCACATGAAATTAGAACACCGATTAATAACTTAATGACTCAAACTCAAGTATGTCTTGCACGTAACCGAGATATTAATATCTATCAAGAAGTACTATTTTCTAATTTAGAAGAATTTGAACGTTTGGCTCGCATGGTATCCGATATGCTTTTCTTAGCAAAAGCAGAACATGGCTTAAATTTACAGAACTTACAGGATATTGACCTGGTTAAAGAAGTTACAGCTTTATTTGATTTCTATGATGCGCTAGCTGCCGAAAAAAATATGATACTTCAACAAACAGGATCTGGAAATGTCAAAGGTGATCCTGCTATGTTACGTCGCGCACTCAGCAATCTATTATCTAATGCAGTTAAATATGGAAACAAGAATTCTACAATACGCATAAAAATTCAACAGAATTTAGATAACACAATGTTTTCAATTGAAAATGAAGGTCCTGAGATTTCTCCTGAACAACTATCCAGATTATTTGATCGATTTTATCGAACAGATGCATCTAGACAAAGGATAGAGGAAGGAACGGGATTGGGATTAGCCATAACCAAATCTATTCTTGATATGCTTGGGGCGACCATCCAAGCTGAATCCCTCAATGGTCGAATCATTTTTACCATTGTTTTTCAAAGTGAATCCATGCAAGGGGAATCATTTTAACTCATTTTTTGAACATCTTCCATTTACCCGAGTTGACCTTACATAAAGCTCAAACTGAGAGCCAGAGCTACGCCAGCACCTATCATGGCAATTGTGTAGCCAAATATGATAGCTCGGCCAAACTGTGCCCCCCCCTGTCATCCATGCAATTGTCGCTTTGCTTAACATGTTGCTCAGTGTGGCCAGCCCTAGCGCGACAGCAGCCACATTTGTTGTTAAGCCTTCAGTACTATGCAGGCGGGTAAGTGAGACTAAAATAGCATCTACGTCTGCTAGCCCAGAAATAGTCGATAATACGAAGATGCCGCTGGTGCCCAACCATTGTTTTGCTGCCGGAACCAAGACTGCCATGACAGCCAGGAAAGCAGCGAAGCTGAATGCTGTCCCAAGATCAAAAGGAGCCATTGCTTCTATTGTTCGATCGTTGTTTTCAGCGCTGGTAATTTGGCGTTGTCTCCACAATGCCATACCCAGCAGAAGGATTCCCGCAATCATCATTGCACCACCAAAAGTGCTTAGCAATGCTGGCTCAATGACGCCTATCAGCACAACCATACGAAAAAACATGATGCCACAGGCAGCCAATGTTCCAGAAATAGCAGCACTGACCATGACGGGGTGCTGGCGTGTATAGCGTGCCAGTGCGACAGTTGCAGCTGTAGAAGATGCCAAACCACCCAATAGACCTGTCCAGAGTATGCCTCTTTCTGAACCGGTGAGCCGCATGGCAAAATGACCTGCCAGAGAGAGTCCGGCAATCAGGATCACTGCCCACCATAACTGGTAAGGATTTAATGCAGCAAAAGGTCCCAGTAATGTGGTTCCGTTAATTAGACCACTCAATTCAGTTTTATAAGTGATAAATCCGCTCTAAATATTTAAATTATGCTGCCATTACTTTTAGTAAATGTTGATCATAAAATTCATCCGGTGTTGCCTTATTCAAACTTGAATGAGGACGTATCATGTTATAAAAATCCAAATATTCAGCAATTGATTGTTTCGCTTGTTTAACCGTATCGTAAGCCTTCAAATAGACTTCCTCATGCTTCACGCTGCGCCATAAACGCTCAATCATTACATTATCCATCCATCGTCCTTTCCCATCCATACTGATACGGATATTTCGCAATTTTAACTCATTCAAAAATGCCTCGCTTGTGAATTGACTGCCTTGGTCTGTATTAAACACCTCAGGACAACCATATTTCACAATTGCTTCTTGCAACGCATCTATGCAAAAGTCTGTTTCCATACTGATCGATACTCGATGAGCCAGTACTTTACGACTATGCCAATCTATAATTGCACACAGATAGACAAAGCCTTTAGCCATAGGAATGTACGTGATATCTGTACACCAGACTTGATTAGAGTGATCGATGACCATGTTTTTCAACAGATATGGGAAAATACGGTGTGCAAGATTAGGCTTACTGGTATTGGGTTTTGGATACAAGGCATGTATTCCCATCAAGCGCATTAAACGTCGGACTTTACGCCGACCTATTTGATGCCCTTGACGCTGTAGCATATCTCGTATCATTCGACTGCCCATAAATGGGTAGTCGAGATGAATTTCATCGATCAGACGCATCAAACTCAAATCAGTTGATGAAATCTCTTTGGGCTTGTAATACAACGTACTGCGATTGATTTGAATCAATTGCGATTGTTGTCGTACCGAAAGTTGATGGGTCTTATCGATCATTTTTTGCCGCTCAGCTGCCCTATTTTTCTGAGCGCACCTTCTAAAAAATCAATTTGCAATGCCTGATGTCCTATCTTGGCATGTAGAGCTTTGAGGTCAATCTCAGGTTCTTGTTGTGCTGTTGGTCGTGAAAAAATATTGATTGATTGCTCAAGCAGTTGATTTTTCCAATCAATTATTTGGTTTTGATGTAAGTCGAATTGAGTAGAAAGTTCAGCGAGTGTGTGGTCGCCTTTAATTGCTGCGAGAGCAACTTTAACTTTAAACTCTGCTGAATGATTACGACGTTTTCTTCGTGTCATGGTTGACTCCAAAAACAAGCATTTCCCATGCTTATTGGGGAGTAGATTATCACTTATAGGCGTGGTCTAAAATCCTAGAACCACATCACAGACCCGTATTGGGTAAGTAGGGTAATATAACGACAGAAAGTACCAGCAACTGCAGGGATGCGGTTAATTCACGATGCTCTATCAAGCGTAGCCAACCGTGTAAGGTTGGCTTGAGATCCAAAAATACAGCGACGATTACAGCCGCGGTTAATGCTAAAGTAACATTACCATGGGATGCATATGCACCTAAAACTAATGTCAACAGCATCGCGATCGTCGTGGTAGCGCTTAGATTACCGGAAAGTTTTGCGGTACGCGCGTAGGACACTGTTAATAATAAGGAAAGCCCTAATACGGCCGCGACCAGCGGCCAAGGCCCGAAGTTTGGTTGTAAATGACCGAGCACTCCTCCGAGCAATCCTGTCAATGTGAAGGTACGTAGGCCTGCTACTCGGCTGCCCTCGGGCAATTCACGATCGTGCCATCCTCGTTCTAAACCAATGAGCAGGCCGATGGCAAGTGCTGCAATAAGACCTGGTACCTCTGGTGGAAGAAAAGAACTCTCTATCATAACTTTTTATTTCGCAGGCGAAGGGCATTCGTGATGACTGAAGCTGAACTCAAACTCATAGCCAAGGCGGCAATCATCGGTGACAACAACCAACCGGTAAATGGATATAGTACGCCAGCCGCGATAGGGATACCCAAAGCATTGTAAAGGAAAGCAAACATGAGGTTCTGTTTCATGTTGCCGACAGTAGCTTCCGAAAGTGAACGGGCAACAGCAATCCCTCGTAAATCTCCCTTGACCAGCGTAACTTGGGCACTATTCATTGCAACATCAGTCCCGGTTCCCATAGCGATACCGACATCAGCTTTAGCCAAGGCTGGTGCATCATTGATGCCATCACCAGCCATAGCCACGATGCGACCTTCCTTCTGCAATTTGCTGACCAGTTCTAGTTTATCTGCGGGTTTGACTTCGCCATGTACCTCATCAATGCCTAGACGTGCTGCGACTGAACGGGCAGTGGTGAGACCATCTCCTGTTGCCATCACGATACGTAGACCCGCTTCCTTCAGGGTGGCAAGTGCTTCTGGGGTATTTTTTTTGATGGGATCGGATACTGCAAGCAGACCGGCCAATTCACCATTGATGGCTAGATGCATCACACTTGCACCTTCCGAACGCAGCTCTTCGGCTTGCGGAATCAGAGATTGTACCGAGATACCCAATTGCTCCATCAGTGCTGTGTTGCCCAAAGCTAACTGACGATCGCCCACTTGACCTCGAACACCAATCCCTGAGCCCGATTCAAAATTATCTGGTGTTTCAAGAGACAGGCCACGTTCGTGTGCTGCGTTTACAATCGCTTCGGCTAGCGGGTGTTCACTGCCTTGATCAAGACTGGCGGCTAAACGTAATACTTCAGATTCGTCAAAATCTGATGCGGCAACTACACGATCGAATACAGGGCGTCCTTCAGTTAACGTACCTGTTTTATCGATGATTAGTGTGTCAATCTTGCGTAGATTCTCAATGGCTGCTGCATCACGGAACAGCACACCATGAGTAGCACCTTGACCCGTCGCAACCATGATAGACATTGGAGTTGCCAAGCCTAGTGCACAAGGACAGGCAATAATGAGTACTGCCACAGCATTGATTAATGCATAAACCCAGCTTGATTCTTCTGGGCCGAATAGTCCCCATCCAAAGAAGGTAAGCAAGGCAATGGTCACTACAGCCATGACGAACCAACCTGCTACCTGATCAGCCATACGTTGCATTGGTGCTCTCGATCGTTGAGCTTGCGCCACCATCTGTACGATCTGGGATAACATGGTACTTGAACCAATTTTCTCTGAACGCATGATCAATGAACCATTGGTATTCAGGGTAGCTCCAATGACTTTATCGCCGATACGTTTAGTGATAGGTAAAGGTTCACCTGTCAGCATCGATTCATCCACTGAACTACTTCCTTCAGTGATTACACCATCCACAGGCACTTTTTCACCTGGGCGAATTCTGAGTAAATCTCCTACATGGACATGCGTTAGAGGAACATCTTCTTCAGTTCCATCAGGCAGGATTCGGCGAGCTGTTTTAGGAGCGAGCCCAAGGAGTGACTTAATTGCAGCAGAAGTTTGCGAACGTGCTTTTAACTCCAATAGTTGTCCCAGTAGGGTCAATGAAATGATGACCGCTGAAGCTTCAAAGTAAACAGCGACACGACCCATGGAAATAAATGAGTCTGGGAAGATTTGCGGTGCAATGGTTGCGACCACACTATAAATAAATGCAGCTCCAGTGCCCAAACCAATCAGCGTCCACATGTTCGGGCTGCGATTCACAACCGATTGCCAACCCCGGGAAAAAAATGGCCAACCTGCCCAAAGTACAATTGGGAGTGACAACACCAGTTCAATCCAGCTCTGAACAGCCATATTGAACAGGTTCATTTGATGACCAAACATCGCCAAAAAAGTCACGATGATGGTCAATGGCAGTGTCCACCAGAAGCGTCGGCGGAAATCACGTAACTCCGGATTCTCATCTTCCTCTAATTCAGGAATGAGTGGCTCCAGTGTCATTCCGCATTTAGGACAGTTTCCAGGATGATCTTGCCTGATTTCTGGATGCATTGGGCATGTATAGATGGTCGTACCTGTTGTGCTTGCCGCATTAACGTGTTGAACAGTCTGATGATGCTGTGTATGTGCATCGGCAGTCGTCGTTGCGGGTTTAGCGATATATTGCACCGGGCTGCTATGAAACTTTGATTGACATTTATCACTGCAAAAAAAGTAAGTTTTCCCCTTAAATTCCTCATGGTATTTCGATTCTTCAGTGACGGTCATACCACAGACTGGGTCTTTCAGTACGTCTGTTGTAGCCTGTGCCATATGGTCCTGGTTATGATTTTTTTGATCTGACATAAATAATTCTCTTATGGTAAAGTGGTTTTATGGCCGAATTTTGGAATAAATCTCGGAGTCTGTTGAGCATAGCTGTCATAGACAGCGCCAAACTGTTTACTCATTTCAGCCTCTTCCTTAATTGCCAAGCGGCTGTACATTAAGAGTAGGATTGGAAACATAATCAGTGTCAGTAAAGTTGGCCATTGCAATAAAAAACCCAGCAAGATCATCACAAAAGCCACGTATTGTGGGTGACGTATACGTGCATAAGGGCCTGTGATCGCTAAAGAATGCTGACGTTGCGCGTTGTACAGCACGTGCCATGACGTTGATAACAGGTAAAATCCATAGCCCAAGAAAACGTAACTGGCGATATGCAAAATGCCAAAATGTGGATCACCTTTTTCACCTAATAGCGTTGACCACAAGTGACCTGCATTATGAGAAAGTAAGTCAAGTTGAGGGAAGCGAGTTTGAAGCCAACCAGATAACAGGTAAATGGTTAAAGGAAAACCATACATTTCGACAAATAGAGCAATGATAAAAGCCGAAAAGGCCCCAAATGTACGCCAATCGCGCGCAGTGGAAGGTCTAAAAAAACTGAAAGCGAACATGATAAAAACTGCTGAGTTAATGATAACCAGCGTCCATAAACCATAAGCCGATTCCGCATGATTCATGATGGATCTCCTGATAAGAGCTATTTTTTGTTATCAGATATATCGGATTTTTTTTGCTGCGAGTGGTTATGCCCATGACCACCATGCATAAAAATATGCATCAGTGGACACGCTAAAAGGAATAAATAAGGCAAAGCACCGATAACGTGGGCTAAATGTTCCGTTAATAGAAAATAAGCTGCGATACCACCCAGCACGATTAGACCAATGGCATAACGTGTAGACCAGAAGTTAGGTACTGAATTATTTTCTTGGTGTTGGTGATTCATGGTGCTTTCCCCTAATTCATGGGTAACTATTTAGTTGCTGACGGAGGCATACAGTCCATCATCATCTGCATCATGGATTGCATCATGTCCATACGTTTTTCCATCATCTGCTGACGGTCAGCCATATTTGCATTCATGCTTTGGCTGCCCATCTGTTTCATCATACTCATACCTCCTTGCATGAGTTTCATGTGCTCAGCCATAAGTTTCTGACGTTCTTGTGGGGTTTTTGCAGCCATCATCTTCTCATGCATGGCTTGCATCGCCTTCATGTGTTGATCCATTGCAGCCATTTTATCTGTAGCAGTGGTGCTGGTAACTGTTTGCTTAATTGTTACTGCAGATGGTGCTGTTTTTTCAGGGTGGTGATCTTTGTGTTCATCGGATTGCTGTGCAAATGTATTCAATGACGCGGCTGCGATACATAAGCCCAAAAAAATGTTTTTGAATTTCATCATAATTTTTTCCTTTAAATAATTTGGAAGTAAAAGCTATGTTTTAGTACTGAACAGAGTCTAGGAATTTGACTACTAAACTGATGAAATTTTTGGTTATTCTCTGTCTCTCTTAAAAATTTTAGCACTATTAATTAATTATTTTTAAAAATGACAAAAATGTAATTTTGAGATCTTCTCGAAATATATAGTCTATGCTGAGATGACAAAAATTTTATTTAATATTAATCTTTTAAAACTATTAAAGTTGTTATGATTTTATGTGCTTAAAAAAAATAAAAATGAAATGATTAGATGACTCCAAGGCTAGTTAGAGATACATTCTTAATGTAATTTACACTGTTATTACTTTAAAGAAAAAATACAGTTGATCAAAATAGTTTTTTATAGAAAAAAGGGTGGATAATTTAATTATTAAACTTATTGGTATATTTATTAGATAGAAGGTAAAGAAGATTATTTTTAATATTAGGGTTTATAATCCAAATTTCAGAGTAAGGAATCTACTACTTATATAATAGAGATTCCATCTCCAAAACAGTACTACTGTATGAATGAGTTGTATTCAATGCAGGGAAGAATGTAGATCCTTAATACTAACGGAAAATTATTTTACTGAATTTTCATGTAAAGACTCATTTAATTGATCAATCACTGTCGTCCATTCACCATCAGAGTGTAGTTTTTCTTCTAAAAAATGACGTTGAGCATCAGTCCAAAAAATTGCTTGTGTTAAAAAAACATCTCCAGCTAGCTGATGGCTCTCTATGAATTTTGCAATTGCTTCTTCAGTAGAAGCTAAACCAAGCTGTTCAAATAATTTGGTCATTCTTGGACGTGTTTGAGTCATGTGCTTAGCCCACAAATTTATATTAGATCAAATTAAACATAACATGTTTATATTTAAACTAAAATATAAAAAATTAAATAGCTACTATTTTCTTAGACAAATGATTACTACATTTCATAAATCAACCACCTACATAATTTGTTTGTTAAATGATCATTATTTTTCAATAAGATTATTTTAATAGTTAAAGATTTTAAATTTTAAAAATGACAAAAATGTAATTTTGAAGTCATCGCTCTGTTTCTGTCTCTCACTAATAATTGAAATATAAGAGGAGATGATGTGGTCTCATTAAATATAGATTTTATAAAGTCATCTCTAATGAACTAACGAATCAAGAGGAAACGTAAATGAAATTATTTCAAAATAAAATGACTGCTCTACGTAATGTTGTAGTAGCTGCAACGATGATTGTGGCTACTACAACTACGTTCGCACATGTGAGTTTAGTGAGTGCGATTCCTGCGGAAAATGCATCTATCCTTAGTCAACCAAAGAACTTGACCCTTAACTTTGGTGCAGAGGTTATGTTGATGAATATTAAGTTACTGGATGCTCAGCGAAGAGATGTTCCTTTAAAATATAAAGTTACTCATGACTTAAAGAAATCCTTTGATGTCGCTCTTCCGAAACTGAAAAAAGGTAAATATACCGTTGTCTGGACAACAATGGGGAAAGATGGTCACAACATGAATGGTGAATATAGTTTCACTATCAAATCAACTAAATAAGAATTGATTACCTTTCAACATGTCAGTGAGGTGCTGGCATGTTGTTCTAGAATGGACAAAAATAATGATTTCTGAATATTGGATGTGGGCCACTTGGTTAACTAAGGTTATTTTATATTTAAGTGTAGCTTTTGTCGTTGGTGGAGCCTTTTGCTATTTTTTACTTAGACAATATCTTGAACTAAAAGAATCGATTCTTAAATATATTACAATTGGCGCTGGATTAGGCCTAATTTCCAGTACCTTGGGATTTTTTATTCTGATTGGTAGTTTTGCCAATACTGGTATTACAGGTATGGTGGACCCCACGTATATTAATATATTGGTTAATACTCCGACGGGGTATATAAACGTTCTTCGTTCTATTAGTTTTGCTCTTTTACTTCTTCTCATGGTGGTTAAACTTAACAGGAACAAAGGTCATTTTTCTATAATTGAAAGTTCAATATTTTGTGTTTTACTTCTCCCGATTATTTTTAGTTTTTCCCAGCTCGGACATGTCGCTAATTTAACCTTACTTGCTCAAATTTTATTATCAATCCATATTCTAGTTATGTCGTTATGGATGGGGTCTTTATATCCGTTATGGAAAACCAGCCGGGAAATAAGTGGTTTACCTTTAAAAGATCGCATGCATGTATTTGGACGTATTGCTGCTTTCATTGTTGGGATATTAATCGCCTGTGGCGCTAGTGTAGCTCTTCTTTTAATTAAAGATTTTAATACCTTAATCAATACTGCATATGGCTATGGTTTCATGGTTAAAATGTTTTTTGTTATAGGTATTCTACTTTTAGCTGCCTTCAACAAATGGTATTTCACCCCGCGTCTTCAACATCCTAAATTCGCTAAATACCTTAGTCATGCCATTTTATTTGAGATGTTATTAGGTCTATCAATTCTATTAACAACAGGCTATATAACCACTGTCGTGGGTATTGAATAAGAGAATTTCAAAATAAGGGAATTGAGGAAATTTAACATTACTGCATTTATCTTTTGTAGCTGAGCAATAAAGTTTCTACTGGACTGCCAACTTACGACAATCAGAACAGTAAAATCGCATCATGAGGCATTATACATAAAGGTAGTCACCGGTTTTTAGCTTATCTTCAACCCATAACGGTCTCATCTATTCAGTTCACTACCATTGATTGAAATAACTAATCTTATAAATTTCAGAGTGATCGTAGATGACAAAAATGTCATTTTAAAGTCACATTAATGTTGGTTAAGTACTTTTACTGTAGTCATTAGAACACTCTCCTTGGAATACCCTGAAGAAAACTGTAAGGTTGTAAACAGACCAAGTTACAGCGAGTAACTGATTCAGAAAAAGGCTGGTTGTATGGTGAAAGTTTAGAGTTACTGTTCTAATGTTTTAAACAAATGTTTTGTTAAAAAGGAGCAACATATGAAATTTCACATCGCTAATATGACTTGTGGTGGTTGTGCACGCGGCATTACTACCGCAATTAAAGAGCTCGACTCGAATGCCTCACTCGATATTGATTTACAAAACCGTATTGTTGAAATCAACACAACGGTGAGTCAGGATCAAGTCATTGCCACTCTCAGTGAGCGTGGATTTACAGCTGATCCTGCTTAATCTCTGTTAGAGTAACAGTGGGAATTCCTTACCACTTTTACTCTCTCTTATTTTCCTCATCGTACAGATAAAACCTGTACTTGCTTGAAATAAAAGTAATCCCTGAATTCCCCCTAATCTTGGTTCGAGCTGATCTTCGCATATAGAACTCAGCATATCTAAATGATAGAGATCGTATATGAGTACCGAAATGACTGATACGCCACACTACAGTGAAACATTAGAGATTGAGGGGATGACATGTGCTTCTTGTGTAGGCCGTGTGGAAAAAGCTTTAAAATCTGTTGAGGGTGTTGAATCGGCTCATGTAAATCTGGCTACCGAAAAAGCAGTCATTTATGCGCATCAACCACTTGATCGCGCTACTTTAATTAAAGCCGTAGAAAAAGCAGGCTACGAAGTGGAAGCGCTGCAACCAATAGAGCTTACGATTGAGGGTATGTCATGTGCTTCTTGTGTAGGTCGAGTAGAAAAGGCCTTAAAATCTGTTGAGGGTGTGGAATCAGCTCATGTAAATCTGGCTACTGAAAAAGCGACTATTCAGGCAAGCTCATCTGTCACTCGTGACTCGTTAATTCAGGCTGTCACCAAAGCAGGGTTTGAAGCAAAGTCAGTTCATCAAACTACGGAAAGCTTTCAAGATAAAAAAAATATTGAATTAGAAAAACTTAAAAAAGATTTAATTTTGTCAGTCTTATTGACTCTACCCGTTTTTATTTTAGAAATGGGATCACACCTGATTCCCGCCTTTCATACGTTTATGATGGATAACATTGGCCAACAAAATAGCTGGTTAATGCAATTTTTCTTGACCACAGTAGCATTAATTTTTCCAGGCCGACGCTTCTTCAAAAAGGGCATCCCAAGTTTATTCCGCTTAGCACCAGACATGAATTCCTTGGTGGCTGTAGGAACATTGGCTGCTTATCTTTATTCAGTGGTTGCTACTTTCTTTCCAAGTGTCCTGCCACAAGGCACGGTCAATGTTTATTATGAAGCTGCAGCGGTTATTATCACTTTAATTCTATTAGGTAGATTTTTTGAAGCCAAGGCAAAAGGCCGAACGTCTTTAGCAATTCAACATCTAGTTGGAATGCAGCCTAAAGTTGCCAGAATACAGCTCAATAATCAGGTGATAGAAGTTCCGATTGCCGAAGTTCAAACAGGAACGATTGTAGAGATTAGACCAGGCGAGCGTATCCCTGTCGATGGTGAAGTTATTCACGGCCAAAGTTTTATTGATGAATCCATGATTACTGGCGAGCCTATGCCCGTTGAAAAAACGATAGGCTCTACTGTGGTAGGAGGAACAATTAACCAAAGTGGCAGCTTAAATATCAAAGCCACCTCTGTTGGTAGTTCATCAGTGCTTTCTCAAATCATCCGAATGGTTGAACAGGCACAGGGTTCCAGGCTGCCTATTCAGGCATTGGTTGATAAAATTACCATGTGGTTTGTACCTGTAGTAATGGGTCTCTCTCTTTTAACTTTTATTACTTGGTTTATCTTCGGCCCTGAGCCAGCCCTAACGTTTAGCTTAGTTAATGCAGTTGCGGTACTCATTATTGCATGTCCTTGTGCAATGGGACTTGCAACGCCTACATCAATCATGGTGGGAACTGGGCGTGGTGCTGAAATGGGTGTTTTATTCCGTAAAGGGGAAGCTTTGCAGCTGCTCAAAGAAACTAAAGTGGTTGCTGTTGATAAAACAGGGACCCTGACTGAAGGGAAACCAATTTTAACCGATCTGCATGTCTTAGAAGGGTTTGAATACAATGCCGTACTTTCACTTATGGCAGCCGTTGAATCAAAGTCTGAGCATCCTATTGCTCGAGCAATTGTACAAGCCGCTATAGATAAGGAATTAATTCTGTCTCCTGTTGCTGATTTCAAGTCAGTCACGGGCTATGGAATAGAGGCAACGGTGTCTGAACATTTGGTTCATATTGGTGCAGATCGATATATGGAAAAACTAGGTTTGAATCCTAATGTTTTTTCTCAATTTTCGGATCGTTTGGGAGAAGAAGGAAAAACCCCTCTCTATGTTGCGATTGACCAGAAACTTGCTGCCATTATTGCTGTAGCAGATCCAATTAAAGAATCAACATTTGCTGCAATTGAAGCGTTACATCAGTTAGGTTTAAAGGTTGCCATGATTACAGGTGATAACCGTCATACAGCTCAAGCGATTGCAAAAAAACTAGGTATTGATGAGGTTATTGCAGAAGTCTTACCAGAAGGTAAAATAGAGGCCGTTAAAAAATTAAAAAATCAATATGGTAAACTCGCATATGTTGGAGATGGCATTAATGATGCCCCTGCACTTGCAGAAGCAGATATTGGTTTAGCGATAGGTACAGGTACAGACGTAGCTATTGAAGCTGCTGATGTGGTTTTGATGTCTGGCAACCTGAAAGGAGTGCCGAATGCTATCGCTTTAAGCAAAGCGACTATAACCAATATTCGTGAAAATTTATTTTGGGCATTTGTTTACAATGCAGCTCTGATTCCTATTGCAGCAGGTGTACTTTATCCGCAATTTGGACTGCTACTTTCTCCTGTATTTGCTGCTGGTGCAATGGCTCTCTCGTCAATATTTGTACTAGGAAATGCTTTACGATTAAAACGTTTTAAAGCCCCCCTTGCAATTATTTAACCATTTTTTATATACATTGGCTTTGTTGCACAAAGATTTGAAATGCAAAGCGCCCCTAATTGAGCCAAATTTAAGGCGTAACTTGGGTAAGTGGTCGACCTAATTCCGTAAATCTGTTAAGGACTGCCACACGTGCATGGATCTCATTGACTTGGCTATCAAAACTCCTTGCACTGAGTTTATCTCCTAATAATTTGATGCAATGCATCTTAGTTTCAACCAAACTTCGCCGATGATAGCCTGACCATTTTTTCCATAATGTCCTGCCTAAAGTAAGCGTCCGCTGAACACACCTTCTGAATTCATCCTATAAGCCTTAATTTAGTCCCCACTTAAAAACAAGTGGGGACTAAAATTTATGACTACAAATCACCAGACATCCATCGCATCTCTTGCGAAAAAACGAAGAACATACAGTGCTGAATTTAAACAGCAGATCGTTCAGGCTTGTAAAGCACCGGACGTTTCAATTGCTTCGGTCGCTTTGCAACATGGATTGAATACAAATCTTGTATCCAAATGGATTCGCTTAATTGATGGTAAGCCAGGGAATGATCGCTCACCACTACCGAATAAACCTGCATTTATTGCCTTATCTTGCTCTACACCATTAGATCCTACTCCTACTGACATGTTAACGGTTCAAATTACTTTACCCCACTCAAAAGCAGAAATTGGCTTGAAATGGCAAGTATCAGAAATATCTGCTTTAGCAGAATTACTCAAGGCACTTGCAACATGATCCGCATTGATGAAATCTGGCTTTCTACCCAACCTCTGGATATGCGAGCAGGGATGGATACTATCATGGCTCAGGTGGTGAGAGCCTTTGGCTACATCAAACCGCATTGTGCTTACCTGTTCTGTAATAAACGTGGCCATCGCATGAAAGTGCTGGTACATGATGGACTGGGCATCTGGCTGTGTGCCCGGCGGCTGGAACAGGGAAAATTCCACTGGGCGCAGGTTCACCAGGGTGAAAGCATGGCGATCAGTCCGGAACAGTTACATGCACTGATCCAGGGTTTACCTTGGCAGCGCATTGGACGACAGCAGGTGGTGACGATGCTCTAAACTAGGCTGGTCCATTCTGCTATTCTCCAAACGTTCTATTTCCTCTGCGTCATGACCTCAGGCATACTGCGGTCATGAATACGCTGCCAGACTTAAGCCAACTGACCCATGAACAACTGCTGGAATTTACCAGACAGTTGGCAATGCAGCATCAGTCTCTGGCACAATCAAATCAAGAATTAGAAAAATCAAACCAGCAATTGGATGCCAAAGTTCAACATCTTTCTATTCTCACTCAAAAATACGAGCATGAACTGGCGCTGTTTAAAAAGCACAAATTCGCCCAAAAGAATGAACACTTAACGGCAAAACAAATCCATCTGTGGGATGAAGCGGTTGAAGAGGATATCGCAGCAGTTGATTTGGAATTGGAGCGGCTGAATGCAGATAAAACCGATGCAGCGACAGAGAAAGCCACAGTCAACAAACCTAAACGTCGACTGCTGCCGGATCATCTACACACCATCCGTATTGAGCATGAACCTGCATCAACCCAATGCAGTTGTGGCTGCCAGTTACGTCGTATCGGCGAAGATATCAGTGAAAAACTGCATTTCAGACCGGCACAGTTCTATAAGGAACAGCATGTGCGTGGCAAATGGGTCTGTGATCAGTGTGACACCCTGACTCAGCAAGCGATGCCCGCCTATGTGATTGATAAAGGCATTGCTTCACCTGAACTGCTCAGCCATGTGCTGGTATCGAAGTATGCCGATCATTTGCCGCTGTACCGTCAGCGCCTGATCTATCAGCGGGCGGGCATTGATCTGTCCAGATCTACTTTATCTGACTGGATAGGTCGCTGCGGTGTAGAACTGGAGCCTCTGGCCAATGCCTTAAAAGAGGTGGTGCTGCAACAGCGGGTGATCCATGCCGATGAAACGCCGGTCACCATCATGCGGATGGGTGATGATGAGAAAAAACCGAAGAAAGGTTATGTCTGGGCCTATGCCACTACACAGTACAATCCAGTTCAAGCGGTGATCTATGACTTTCAGGATAGCCGTTCAGGTCAGCATGCAGAAGAGTTCCTGAATGGCTGGCAGGGCCATCTGGTCTGTGATGATTACAGTGGTTATAAAGCACGCTTTAAATCAGGCGATGTCATTGAGGTGGGCTGCATGGCGCATGCACGTCGTAAATTCCATGAGCTACATGTGACTGGGAAAAGTCAGATCGCTGAACAGGCATTACTGATGATTCAGAAACTGTATGCGATAGAAGCAGAACTCAGGAAAAAGACCGATAGTACAGCAGAACACCGCCGCGAATACCGACAACAGCACAGCCAACCGGTGATGCAACAACTGTATGAATGGCTCAACCAACATTATCTGACGGTGCCATCGAGTTCTCCAACCGCCAAGGCCATCAATTACAGTCTGAAGCGTTGGCCAGCCTTAAGCCGCTATCTGGATGATGGCAATCTACCCATTGACAATAACTGGGCAGAGAACTCAATGCGTCCCTGGGCATTGGGCCGTAAGAACTGGTTGTTTGCAGGTTCGCTGCGCAGTGGACAGCGAGCGGCAAATATCATGACTTTAATCCAGTCAGCAAAGCTGAATGGGTTGGATCCGTATGCCTATCTCAGTGAT
Source organism: Acinetobacter lwoffii (assembly GCF_049367455.1). GTDB lineage: Bacteria > Pseudomonadota > Gammaproteobacteria > Pseudomonadales > Moraxellaceae > Acinetobacter > Acinetobacter lwoffii_W. Next base: position 195,030 of record NZ_JBMPXW010000011.1, on the reverse strand, counting down.
GTGCTGAAAAGGCTGCCGACGCATAAAGCGACCCAAATAGAAGAATTACTACCACATCGCTGGAAATCCAACTCAAATTAAAAAATAGGCATGGGGTTCAGCGGACGCTTACTGCCTAAACGTTTAACTGTTCGAAGTAATTCATTTCGCTCTAGCGAGCTACTCTTTGTATCTTTCCATGGTTTCGCATTTTTTCTAGGTGGAATCACCGCATGCGCTTGCCGATCTGCAATGACCTGACGGCATTGCTTGGTGTCATAAGCTCCATCGGTATAAACAGAGTCAATCCGCTCATCTTGTGGAATCTGATTAAGTAAATCACCAAGCACCTGTGAATCACTGACATTATTGGTTGTAAGCTGAACTGCTCGTATTTGTAGGGTTTTAGCATCTATACCAATATGAAGTTTACGCCATTGGCGACGATATTCAGGTCCATGTTTCTTGCGTTTCCATTCGCCCTCACCTAGAAACTTCATGCCTGTAGAGTCCATGAGTAGATGCAGCCCATCGCTACTTTTTTGGTAGCTGATTACAATATCAATATGCTTTTGTCTTCTACAAAGCGTGGTGTAATCTGGAGCTATCCAATTTAATCCGCAAAGTTTAATCAGACTTTACACAAAGCCAGTGACCATACGTAAAGACAGACGGAATAAGGATTTAATCATTAAGCAGCATTGGATGACTGCGTCGGAGTAGGTTTGATTTCGCCCTTGTTTACCGATGGACGGAGCATACCATTGCGTAGCAGGATCAAACCAAATGGCAATATTTCCGCGACTCATGAGTGCTCGGTTATATGCGGGCCAATTGGTTATGCGGTAGATTTTGTGTGCAGGCTTCTTCATTTGAAAATTATATCGCTGAAAAACCCTTTACAGATAGGTTTGTGCAACAAAGCCATCCACGATTCATATTCAATCCCATGACTTTAAAGCGCAAAGCGCAAAGCGCAAAGCGTGTTGCAGATGCAGCTCTTATTCCGAGGAATTTTACACTGGTATCGCCCGCCGATAGAAACACCAGATCCGGCAGTCAGGACGTAAATAACCATTCCTCCAGTTTAAATAAAAAAACCTGCAGATTCGATGCAGGTTTTTTTTAGAGATAATCAATCGCGTCTTATTTGGCTTTACGCTCTTTTTCAATCAGGTAATTCACCACCTGAATTACTTTGGCATCATTGCCCTGCACAATATATTTACCATTCACGGTCACCGCTGGTACACCGCTTAACTGATATTGAGCAGTCAAATTTTTTGCCTGAGCAATTTTTGACGAAATCGGGAATGATTTATAAGTCGTGTTAAATTTCTCTTCAGAAATACCATAACGGGTATAGAACTTGGCCAATTGTGCCTGTTCTAAAATTGGACGCTGCTTGTCATGAATATCATGGAATAACTGTAAATGTGCTTTTTGACGCACACCCAGGGCTTCTGAAACATAATAAGCACGTGCAGCCTGTTCCCAAAGCGGGTTCATTGCAGCAGGTGTACGTACAAAACGGATATCTTTGGGTAATTTTTTCAACCAGTCCTGCATATGCGGTTCCAACGTGAAACAGTGACCACAGCCATACCAGAAGAATTCACGTACCTCAATTTTGCCCGGTTTTTCGACTTTGACTGGTTTTGCGACCACCTGATAGTCCTGACCTGCCACAAAATTGGCCATAGCATTGCCTGAAAAGGCCAAAACAGATGCGGCAACAGCTCCTAAAAGGAATTTTTTCATTGGGATTATCGTCCTCTAAATCATTATGCTTAGTGTATGGGTTCACTATAAATCAATTATGCCGGTTCCGTTTTCATGCTGCGAACTTTTGTGCTATCAGAACCGCTACATTAAAGTATGCGACTGATTTTAAGTCAGTTAATATGGCCATTCGACCGCTATGTGTTTTTAGATAATCACAAAAGTTAAACTTTGAGTAATAAAAACGGTTATAATTTCTACGATTAAAACGTAGTGGTCAAACCTACAGTAAATATTAGCTTCTTACTATTCTCTTCAGTAACAGCCGCGTGGCTCTGAGAATGATCTTCTGACATACAATAGTTTCCTTATTCTATTTACGATTAGCTGAGAGACTTGAGTAAGCCTCAATATTTCTGCTAAAAATTGCTTACTATAATTGGTCAAGAAGCTTTCTTTTCATTTATCCACCGGGACAATATTGGTAATAAAACCAACATAAGAAGGGTTGATGAGATAATTCCTCCAATAACCACATTTGCTAGTGGGCACTTTACTTTTTTCTCCAATTCCAATGCCTCCCTAACTAATTAGAGAGTTTTAAGCATTATTACATGAATCTTTCCAGTACTATTGTTGCAAATATACTAAGTTGCATATTTATTCCTGCCTATGTATAGGAGCATATGTAACCCTAAAGTTTAAAATAGTCTTTTCGGATTATTTAAAAATTTGAAAATGGTAAAGAATAAATTAAAAACAATAAATATATTTATCATTCGATTTAAAAAAATTAATTAATCTTAGTTACACCATACTAAAAATAACTAATTTTTAGTTTTCCTAGTTATATGTGCTTCATTATAATTTTGAATTAATTCTCTTCACACCCTTTGCTTTTTTCATTGTTAATTATTTCTAAATTTTTCTCTAAGAAACGAAGTCCCCCATCAGCAAAACTACTGGTTGAAAAAACTATAGTAAAAATAACTAAAACAATCTTCATATATATATTATTGAATCTAATCATATCTTGGACCAAAAAATAATTTCTTCATATACTAATTCCTAGATATATACACCTAAATGACAACCAAATTACAAATTTGTAATTTTGTTAAGGTTTGTCCTAAAAAAAATATATTAATACTATTTTAACAAAGATAAGTCGTTGCTGAAAAATTTGAATTGTAAGGGATTTAATTAGGCACTGTTGCAAATAGAGATTTGAGTCGATGATGTTCCCTTTAAAAAGTACTTAGAGACCGAAAACCCTGTTGATTAGACACACTTCACCCTGAGGCTGACCATAATAAAATGACGATGCTTGTCCTTTACGTAGTGCACGCATGACTTCAATACCTTTAATTGTGGCATAAGCCGTCTTCATAGATTTGAATCCTAATGTGGCCCTGATGATCCGCTTTAGCTTGCCATGATCACATTCAATCACGTTATTTTTATACTTAATCTGCCTGTGCTCAAGGTCTGGTGGACATTTACCTTCCCGTTTTAACCGTGATAAAGCACGTCCATATGTGGGTGCTTTATCCGTGTTGATCACTTGTGGAATTTGCCACTTCTTCACATTATTTAAAATTTTTCCAAGAAAACAATATGCTGATTTGGTATTACGTCTAGAAGAAAGATAAAAATCAATGGTATCGCCACGTTGATCGACTGCACGATACAGATAAGACCATCGTCCATTCACTTTTACATAGGTTTCATCAATATGCCACGAGCTCAGATCTGTAGGATTACGCCAATACCAGCGTAAACGTTTTTCTATTTCAGGAGCATAACGTTGAACCCAACGGTAAATAGTCGTGTGATCAACATTCACACCCCGTTCGGCCAGCATTTCCTGCAGTTCACGATAGCTAATGCCATATTTACAATACCAGCGCACAGCCCAAAGAATGATTTCGCCCTGAAAATGCCGACCATGGAAAGGATTCATATGCTGCACCTTTAGCTAAAACAGTCTTCAGCTTACCATTCGTGGTTATTTGCAACAGTGCCATAAAAACTGCCTAATCCTGGATCGTAGAGACTTCATTTTTGAGAAAACGGAAGACCTAAAAGGCTTCAATGGCATCCATTGATTATTCGCCAAAGCTAAACAAAACCGTGGAACATTGATTGTTTTTTGATCGTGAAACATGAAAAATCATAAAAAAAGCCCAATCGGGTGTGATTGGGCTATAAACTAGAAACTACAGCATTGATTTCTAAGGAAAATTATAGCACATTTCGTATAAGGTGTATTATGTTAATTTTAGGAACGCTACAAGATAGATTAGACTCGATTTTTTCTCTTTTTGAGATATAAATAACAAATCAACAGAAAACTAAGCCAAAATAAGTAGTCCAAGATAAAGTAGTGAAGAAGGAACTCATCTAAATCCCAAAAAATAAATAACACGCTTATATTGTTACCAGGTGAAGTGAAATCTCCATCAATTAAGAATACAAAGGGAAAACCTCCTGCAAGTCTATCTACTTCTTCCACCCTATCGACAACTATACGATTAACAGGGATATATCTCTGATAAAATAAAGATAATGATGTCAAAAGAAATGATAATATATTGATATACAATGTTTTTTTCAAAAATACACTTTTTATATTTTAAGTTAAAGATACTATTACTATACCGATTTTTATAAAATTCATCCCACTATTTAACATAATGGCTGTTATGCGAACTCGACTTGTAATGCAATTTGCATTACACTATTCCTAGTACATTAAATACTTGGGAAATATGATGGCTACTGTTAACTTCAGGATCGATGAAGCCCTTAAAGAAAAATCTTATTCAATCCTTAAAGAGCAAGGTATTGCACCTACGGATTTCTTCACTAGTATTCTTGAGTATGTTGCTACGACTGGGAAACTGCCTGTTAAAAAAGCTTTGCTTTCGGAAGAAGATGAAGAATTATTAGCTCTTGTCCGTAAGCGCATTAATGATCCTAAAGAGATGTTTGAGGAAGTCACATTAGATGACTTATAAGCTTTTACGTCACAAGGACTTTACAGCAGAATGGGAAAAACTCCCTGTTGCTATACGAGATCAATTTAAAAAGAAACTAGCCAAAGTCATAGAGCAGCCACATATTCCAAAGAATATGCTTAGAGGCGATCTTGCAGGTTGCTATAAAATCAAATTATTAAAAGCTGGTGTCCGACTTGTCTATCAAGTTAAAGATGATCAGGTAGTTATCCTGCTCATTACCGTCGGAAAACGAGCTGATAGCATAGTTTATGACGAAGCGAAAAAGCGAATTAAAGACTAAAAATGGGAGCTTAAAGCTCCCATTTTTGGCTTCGTATAAGGTGTATTATGTTAATTTTAGGAAAGGCTCTAGACTAGCAGAATGATTATGTTAGTCTAGAGCCATATAATTAACATTATTGAAGTATTTTACATGGCAATTTTTCGACATTCTTCTGCACACTGACGGCAAGCCTCAGCACATTTTTTACAATGATCATGTGAATGTTTTTCACACTCTTCCGCACAATATTCACAGATCTTAGCACAAAGCTCACAAATCTCTTTGAGGAAAGGTGAGTTATGTTGTTGCATACGCACACATAACTGACAAATATCTGCACATTCTAGACAACGTTGAATACATTCACGCATCATCTCTAAATCTTTTTCTTTTAAACAAGAAGTTGCACATTCAGTACAAATAAGTGAACAGTTTGTACATGCAGAAATACACTCTGAAAATTCCGTATTAATCATTTTTTACTCTCAATTTATATAATCAAAGAAATAATTAAAACATAATTTTTTTCTACTAATTATTTTAAATTATTAGTAAATGTAATACATAATGTTAATTTATATGAATAATGTTAATTTTAACTAAATCTTATTTATATTCCAAATTATTAAAAAACAGTTTTTAATTAGGATAGATGATCAAGTATCAAAAGCAGCTATTCTTAAAATAACTACAATAATTTTATCACTTTAAAAATAGATTTTCCCTCTATTTAACATAATGGCGGTTATACGAAATACACTTGTATATTAATATAAATATCAGATACTTAATGAAAACTTAAAAATCCCAAAATGCCTAAAAAGCCGACTTTGAAACAAGTCGGCTTTTTTATGAGCAGTTTTGATAGTTCTTGCCAATAAATTTGTTTAAAAAGTAGTCGATTTTGCAATTTTTTAAATTTTATCAATGCCTGTACTTCGGAAATTATCCGCAATTTCTGCGGATAAACCTTGGGGTAAGTTTTGAGCAATCTTGTAAGCCAAAGCTGACATGAATTAGGGATCATTGCGTCTATGTCAGTATGGGGATTTTTCATATGATGGGGACATAGAGAACAGGATGTTCCAACACATAAAACAATAATGATAAGTGCAACACCAGGACGTGAGATACGACAGGAGTTATACCTAAACACCCAATATGAAAAAGCCCGACAGGATGTCGGGCTTTTTTATTGCCTGTATCTTTTAGATCAATTTTAGAAAGCAACGATTACTTACAATAAATCACGTGTAATAAATAGTTTGATGGTATGATATGTATCAATGATATCTATTTTATTGGGAGGCAAATATGGAAACCGCTAAAGTTTTTCAAACAGGTCGTAGTCAAGCTGTCCGTTTACCTAAAGCATTTCGCTTTAATGGTACTGAAGTTGCTATCAAGAGTTTTGGCCGTGGTGTCTTATTAATGCCCATCGAAAACCCATGGGACATCATGTTAGAAGCAATTAACGAATTTGAAGTAGGATTTCAGCTTGAACGAGCTGATCAGGGTGAGCAATTACGTGAGGACTTCAAATGATTTACCTCTTAGACACAAATATTTGTATCTACGTGATCAATCATAAACCACAGCAAGTTTTTGAACGCTTTAAGCAATATCAGCTTGGACAGTTAGCTATTTCTAGCATAACCGCGTCAGAGCTGGCTTTTGGCGTTGAAAAGTCTGGATCTGAACGCAATAAGCAAGCTCTGAACAAGTTTTTATCACCCTTAGATATTTTACCCTACGATGAGCAAGCGATTTGGCATTACGCTAAATTACGTCAAGATCTCCAATCAACAGGTAAAACTATTGGTAGTTTAGATATGCTAATAGCAGCTCATGCCCTCGCTTTAGATGTTGTACTAGTCACAAACAACATCAAGGAATTTGAGCGTATAGATGGGTTAAAGTTAGAGAACTGGATCTAATTTTTAGCCCTTAAAAGGGCTAAATTTCGTATAGCACCATTATGTTAATTTTAGAAAAACTACATACTTTCATACATAAATTATTTTTCAAAAATATAATTTTTTTCCATATTTATAGGGCAAATAAACATATATTGCGCTTTAAACATTCCGTTTTTGTCCTTTTTAATTTTTTTTACGGTTTCTTTAGATTGCAATACTTGCTCCAAATTTGCTAATAAATCTATTTTTGCTTTATCTAGATCTTTATTAAACACGTTCAAATTATATTTTTGATAATTATTCATGGCATGCGTAATAGCATCTACATTACTTTTATTATTTACTATTACATCTGTAAAAAGTTCATACGCAACAGAACAATAATTTTTGAACATATCTTTATTTCGAGCTAAAAATTCTTCTTTTTCACCTGCACAGCCAGATTTGTCATAAACAAACTTATTTCTATAATAATCACTATCTTTTGGCGAATTTAAAATTACAATTCCATCTAAACTATACGAAAATAAATGATATCCAACATATCCTCCATAGGAGTTTTTAGCATTTACTTCACCACAAGCAACACTCTCACCAACAGAATTCTTTATTTCCCTTAATTTTTGAAATTTTGTAGAGTCTGGATCTTTCATTTCCTGTTTTACTTTACTTTGAACCATATCTAAAAATTTATTATTTTCAGCATAAACTGAATTAATTAAAAAAAAATTAAGAATGGTGAAGTATATTAATTTACTCATAAAGTCCTCATAATTTAACAATTTGCATAAGATGGCTGAATCTGTGGATGCTATTTTTTAGATTCTACCCAAAGTGAATACGTAGATTAAGCAAGTTATGACTGTACGCATTGATGCAGACGTTATGCAATCGCTTAAGGAAAAGGATATCAAACACGTATGAATAAAATCCTATGTAATGCAATGCTTAAAGAATTAAAAAGCCAGTACAACTGGCTTTTTAGGGCACTGTTGCAAATAACCACGAATGGTAAGCTGAAGACTGTTTTAGCTAAAGGTGCAGCATATGAATCCTTTCCATGGTCGGCATTTTCAGGGCGAAATCATTCTTTGGGCTGTGCGCTGGTATTGTAAATATGGCATTAGCTATCGTGAACTGCAGGAAATGCTGGCCGAACGGGGTGTGAATGTTGATCACACGACTATTTACCGTTGGGTTCAACGTTATGCTCCTGAAATAGAAAAACGTTTACGCTGGTATTGGCGTAATCCTACAGATCTGAGCTCGTGGCATATTGATGAAACCTATGTAAAAGTGAATGGACGATGGTCTTATCTGTATCGTGCAGTCGATCAACGTGGCGATACCATTGATTTTTATCTTTCTTCTAGACGTAATACCAAATCAGCATATTGTTTTCTTGGAAAAATTTTAAATAATGTGAAGAAGTGGCAAATTCCACAAGTGATCAACACGGATAAAGCACCCACATATGGACGTGCTTTATCACGGTTAAAACGGGAAGGTAAATGTCCACCAGACCTTGAGCACAGGCAGATTAAGTATAAAAATAACGTGATTGAATGTGATCATGGCAAGCTAAAGCGGATCATCAGGGCCACATTAGGATTCAAATCTATGAAGACGGCTTATGCCACAATTAAAGGTATTGAAGTCATGCGTGCACTACGTAAAGGACAAGCATCGTCATTTTATTATGGTCAGCCTCAGGGTGAAGTGTGTCTAATCAACAGGGTTTTCGGTCTCTAAGTACTTTTTAAAGGGAACATCATCGACTCAAATCTCTATTTGCAACAGTGCCATTATTAGTAACTTGCTACAGACTGACCGTCTGAATTAACCAGACAGTATAGCCGACGAAAAATAGTACTAAAGTAGTGCCAGAAGTACGACCGAATACACGCTTGGTTTTAAATGCAAATAGACACATCACAAACAGTAGTAAGGTTAAGAGACTCATCGCTAATATATCACGCGACAGAATAATGCTACTCGGAGTAATAGGCGCAATGAGTGCTGCTATACCTACGACTCCTAAAGTATTAAAAACGTTAGAGCCTATAATATTACCCAAAGCCATATCATGCTCACCTTTACGTGCGGCCGACAAGCTCGCAACTAATTCAGGCAGTGACGTACCGATAGCGACGATAGTGAGACCAATGATAAGCTCACTCAAGCCCCATAAAGTAGCAAGTTCAGTAGCGCCCCAAACGATAGCGCGCGAGCTTAGTATTAATACGAACAAACCAAGAAATAACCTACCTAAACCTTGTGCCATACTGTGTTCAGCCTTTGCAGTTTCTTCTACAGTATCGTCTTCATGTTCGTGGTTGCCTTCACGCAGGCTCAAGATGATTTGTATGCCTAAGACAACGACTAGAAGCACTATCAATACTATACCGTCGGTATTACCTAAGACACCATCGCTTAATTGCCAAGCAGCTACTGCCGTCACCAACAGTAGTAAAGGCATATCACGATTGATAATACTTTTTCGGATAATAATTGGACTTATTAATACCGTTGCGCCTAATACTAAGGCGATATTAACAATGTTAGAACCATAAGCATTACCCAATGCCAGCCCAGGGCTACCTTCTAAAGCAGCTAACATGGACACTATCATCTCTGGTGCTGAAGTGCCTAAACCTAGAATGATGACACCAATCAAAAAGCTGGGTACATTCAGCTTATTAGCTAAAGCGACGGCACCATCAATAAAAACATCAGCACTCCAAACCAAGATTGCTAGACCTACTACTACTACTGCTAGCATTGCTAACCACATCAGTGCGTTTCCTTATAAAAATTAGAGTAATCGTTAAGAAAAATGGGCATAAAAAATTGAGCAATAGAAGGCTAAGTTTTATAGTAGCATAAGCAACCAGCGCAATTATGAGGAAAGGTATTATTGTTTTTTATACTTTGAAGTCCTTAATGTCTCATTCAGTCTTGAAAGCATGATTAGTGCATTTGCGATTACCAATGATGTGATTTTCATCATATTAAGCCTTATAATTAATACCATCAAAAACCTTAAGATATCCATATGCTAAAGAAAACTGAGCAAAGATTAGAGAAAATCATATTTAATAGCCGTTGGCTACTAGCCCCATTTTATTTGGGATTAGTGCTCGGTATTATTTTATTATTTATCAAGTTTTTCCAAGAAATGTGGCATATGATCACCCATGTGCTCAGTGCGTCTGAAGCCGATGTGATCGTTGGTGCGTTAGCTCTTATCGACATGGCATTGGTCGCAAGTTTGTTACTCATCATTATATTCAGTGGTTACGAAATTTTTGTCTCAAAAATTGATACAGGGGGGCATGAGGATCGTCCTGAATGGATGGGAAAAACTAATTTCTCTGGCCTAAAACTTAAAGTCATTGGTGCTATTGTTGCCATTTCTGCTATCGATCTTCTTAAATCATTTATGGATATACCCAAAGATATGAGCGAGGGTGATGCTGATAGATTGATGTGGAAAGTGATTATTCATATGACGTTTGTACTTTCAGGCCTATTGTTTGCCTTGATGGACAAGATTGTTGGTGATACTAAAAAACATTAAAAAAAGCTCAATAGAAATCTATTTATTAATTTACGCAAATAGGCGCAAAGGAGCGTAGATGGCATGAGCTAGTTTATTAACCTTATTCGATGACATTAGTATGATGAGTGTTTATGTGACTTGTGCATTAAAATCCTGATGGTAATCTAATCAAGATCTATGAACGTCTAACAGAGATAGAGATTTTAACAAAACTTAAAAATAAGCAGCCAACCTTTTTAGTCTACTTCGTATAACAGCCATTATGTTAAATAGGGCTTAATTTGAGTTTCAGAATGGATGTAAAGAGGATGTTTTGGTTCACCTGTTTTATTTAATTCTAGATAATAAAGTTTACCCTTTAATAGTTCTTTTACAGTAGAGGACCTTTGTTGATACCCCCCATTATTACCCCAACAAGCAATAATTCTTTGGGATTTGGAAGCTATTTCGCTTAAGTAAAAATCATTATCTGAGCCAATGGGATCTTCTTGAGACATCATTTCTTGTGGATCAGTTGCTCTATATGCAAAGAGATTAGCCATATAAATACCACCGCCACCCCAACTTTTGGCAAGGTTGATACAACGAGTGATAGTGGGATCATCTTGAATATGATCTGCAGTTGAGGGATTCAAACCAATAAAAGAAAACATTGGTTTCTCTTTATCCCAGATACGCCATAGAGAATAACGATATTTACTGCAATCTGAAATTATTGCTCCCTTTTCCATAACACCCTCAATTTAAATATGTTCTGGATAAATATTTTCTTAATATTTTTCCTACTATAGGAAATCATTTATTCGTCTTGGAAGTTTAAAAATTTATTAGTAATATATTCTACAAATATGTTGAGTATACTACATGTCTATTTCTTTGCTCATAACATCTCTGCCTACACAGAACACAAGCACTCGGATGAGAGTCTGGCGATCTTTGAAAGCAAGTGGTGCCGCGACCCTTAGAGATGGGGTCTACATACTCCCTATTAATCATAGTGAGAAGTTTACCTCTATTGCTAATGATGTTGTTTCTGAACAAGGAACTGCTTATATGTTTTACGCAGAGCCACCTTTAAATCTTGAACTCGCACCTATTTTCAGTCGAAAAGAAGAGTACGAAACCCTCTATAAACAACTCACGGAAATAAGAGATCGTCAAACTAAAGATGATAAGAAAGAACTACTCAAACAGATTCGTAAATTAAGAAAAAGCATCGATGCACTTGTAGACATTGACTATTATCCAGATGAGACTCAAGTACAGGTTCTTAATGAACTTTCCTTATTGGAACTCACTATTGCACGTCTAGGTGAAGTCAATGAACCTAAAGCTATACAAGCTCATATTCAACATCTGGATAAAGGTAATTATCAAAACAGAATTTGGGCAACACGACAAAGGCCTTGGATTGATCGTCTAGCTTCTGCATGGCTAATCAAGACTTTTATAGATACCTCACCAACATTCATTTGGTTAGAAACGCCAAGTGACTGCCCCAAAGATGCATTTGGATTCGATTTTGATGGTGCAACTTTCAGTCATGTCAATCATTGGGTGACCTTCGAAGTTCTTTTACATAGTTTTGATCTAGAAACACCCGCATTAAAGAAAATCGCTGAAATTGTTCATTACCTTGATGTAGGAGGAATTGAGCCTCCAGAAGCGATCGGTATTGAAAAAGTTATTCAAGGAATTCGAAGTCAGATAAGTGACGATGACCAATTATTTGCATTATCGAATCACATTTTCGATGGCTTATATGCCAACCTATCAAGAGAATAATCATGGAACAAGAACTTGTTATACAACCAGAACAAGAGATACAGTCAGTTTCATTTTGGCAAGCATTCCTATTCTGGCTTAAATTGGGGTTCATTAGTTTTGGGGGGCCCGCAGGTCAAATTGCGGTCATGCACCAAGAACTGGTTGAAGAAAAGCGGTGGATTTCAGAGAAGCGATTTTTGCATGCACTGAACTATTGTATGCTCTTACCGGGTCCTGAAGCACAACAATTAGCAACTTATATCGGTTGGTTAATGCATAGAACCGTCGGTGGTTTAGTTGCAGGGATTCTTTTTGTACTACCCTCACTATTTATTTTAATTGGTCTTTCATGGGTTTATGTAAAATTTAGTGATGTACCCATTATTGCAGGGCTCTTTTACGGTATTAAACCTGCTGTTGTTGCCATTGTTTTTCATGCAACACATCGAATCGGCAGTCGATCACTTAAAAATAAATTTTTATGGCTGATTGCAGCCCTTTCATTTATTGCTATATTTTTCTTCAACTTACCCTTTCCTTTAATTGTGCTCTCTGCCGCAATCATTGGTTATCTAACCAGAAAAAAATATCCAAGCCTATTTTCTGGTGGAAACGCACACCAGCAGAGTAAAAAAGATTATGGTCGTGCTTTAATTGATGATGATACTCCTACACCTGAACATGCGATCTTTAGCTGGAAACGATTGGGCAGTATTCTGCTAATTGGTGGTCTACTGTGGTTTATTCCAATCCTGAGCCTAAGCTTAACGCTGGGGTGGGATCATACTTACACCCAAATGGCTTGGTTCTTTACGAAAGCGGCCCTGCTCACCTTTGGTGGTGCCTATGCAGTATTGCCTTATGTTTATCAGGGTGCTGTAAGCTATTACGGTTGGTTAAGTCCGACTCAAATGATAGATGGCTTAGCTCTAGGTGAAAGCACGCCCGGCCCTTTAATTATGGTGGTCGCATTTGTTGGCTTTTTAGGAGCATTCAATCAAGCAATCTTAGGCTCAGATCATTTATTCTTGGCGGGCACCATTGGAGCAAGCATAGTCACTTGGTTTACTTTCCTGTTTTCCTTTGTTTTTATTTTAGCTGGTGCACCAATTATCGAATCAACACATAATGAGCTCAAATTTACAGCTCCGTTAACGGCTATTACAGCCGCAGTTGTTGGTGTGATTCTTAACCTTGCCCTATTTTTTGCTTATCATGTACTTTGGCCAACAGGTTTTAACGGCTCTTTCGATATTGTTGCTGCGTTAATTGCACTTGTAGCTTTGGTTGGCTTATTTCATTTCCAGCTCAAAGTGATGTACGTCCTTGCAGCTTCAGCATTAATTGGTTTAATTTGCTTTAACTTTCTTTCTATGTAATTTAAACAGTCGAAGTATAAACTTCGACTGTTTTTTTATATCTTTATATTTCTATTTGACTGTGCCTTTCAGCTACATATTCTCAATTCTTTTAAATCGTTATAACAGTCTTAATTTATTAACCATCTGTATTACCTCTCTAATTATTGCTACTCCATTTTTTATTCTTTTAGGATGGGGGCATACTGGAAAGATTGCTGAAGATTGGTGGAAGATGTATACCGAAACATGGGCTAGCTTTATGGCTCTATTTCCTGGCTTATGTTATTGGTTATTTCTGATTGATCTAAAAGACAAGAAATCAAAAATATTGAACAAACCATTACGTAAAGATTCTTAAATTTTTCTAAAATTAACATAATACACCTTATACGTAATGTGTTATAATTCCACTTAGAAATCAATGCTGTAGTTTCTAGTTGATAGCCCACCTTCCCCAAGGTGGGCTTTTTTTGTGATTTTTCACGTTCCACGCTTAAAATTCGAACAGTGTTTCATGATTTTTATAAGTCAAACTAAATTTAGTTGCTAATCCCAATAAGCTATTCACTAACTTGTAAATATCGGTATACCGCCTGACGACTAATCCCAAAAGCTTTCCCTAATGCCATTTTCGATGGATACTTCCCCTCCTTCCATGCTTGTCGTAAAGCTTCAGCTTGGTCAGGCTTTAGTTTATGCACCCGACCTTTGTACTTCCCCTGAGCAGAGGCGAGTTTTATGGCACTGTTGCAAATAGAGATTTGAGTCGATGATGTTCCCTTTAAAAAGTACTTAGAGACCGAAAACCCTGTTGATTAGACACACTTCACCCTGAGGCTGACCATAATAAAATGACGATGCTTGTCCTTTACGTAGTGCACGCATGACTTCAATACCTTTAATTGTGGCATAAGCCGTCTTCATAGATTTGAATCCTAATGTGGCCCTGATGATCCGCTTTAGCTTGCCATGATCACATTCAATCACGTTATTTTTATACTTAATCTGCCTGTGCTCAAGGTCTGGTGGACATTTACCTTCCCGTTTTAACCGTGATAAAGCACGTCCATATGTGGGTGCTTTATCCGTGTTGATCACTTGTGGAATTTGCCACTTCTTCACATTATTTAAAATTTTTCCAAGAAAACAATATGCTGATTTGGTATTACGTCTAGAAGAAAGATAAAAATCAATGGTATCGCCACGTTGATCGACTGCACGATACAGATAAGACCATCGTCCATTCACTTTTACATAGGTTTCATCAATATGCCACGAGCTCAGATCTGTAGGATTACGCCAATACCAGCGTAAACGTTTTTCTATTTCAGGAGCATAACGTTGAACCCAACGGTAAATAGTCGTGTGATCAACATTCACACCCCGTTCGGCCAGCATTTCCTGCAGTTCACGATAGCTAATGCCATATTTACAATACCAGCGCACAGCCCAAAGAATGATTTCGCCCTGAAAATGCCGACCATGGAAAGGATTCATATGCTGCACCTTTAGCTAAAACAGTCTTCAGCTTACCATTCGTGGTTATTTGCAACAGTGCCCTTCAGCTTACCATTCGTGGTTATTTGCAACAGTGCCGTAATTCCACCCAGGAAGAATGCCAAGCCCTGGAAAGATTCTAAAATCAGTTCAATAGAACGAAATGAGTTACTTCAAACGGTTAAGCATTTAGGCAGAACCCTATGGAAAAAATGGTCGGGCTATCACCGTCGCAGTTTGGTGGAAACCAAGATGCATTGCATCAAATTATTAGGAGATAAGCTGACGGCAAGACATTTTCAAAGTCAGGTCAATGAAGTTCATGCGCGTGTGGCAGTTCTGAATAGATTTACGGAATTAGGTAGACCTCACACCCAAGTTGTCACTTAAATTTGAATGGATTGGGGAAAACTCAGCTTTTGAATGTTTATGCAACAAAGCCGGTTTTAGTTATAAACTTATTCATTCAGGAATTATATTGCTGAATGAATAAGTCTAATTGATTTATTTATGCAACCCAACTATTCATTTGATTCATTTGATTCATTTGATTCATTTGATTCATTATTTTTAACTTGTTTTTGTTTAGAATTTTCAACTTTAGAAGCTTTTAAATTCTTTTCAAGAAATAACAAGCCGCCATCTGCATAACTAAAACTTGCGATACTAAAGAATGCACTAATTAACAGTAATTTAGTACAAAATTTATTTTTGAATAGCATGTTTATTTACTCTCATTTAATACTTGTTAGATATTCTAACTTTAAAGAATTAACACCCAGAGGACTCATAAATTACATTCTTGTAATTTTAAAATGTCTCAGGATGGTGTTTAAAGTGCGTGTGATAAATAGAAGTGTAATACAGGAAAATGGTAAGGTTTATCAGCCTAGTCATCTGTCCATTATGTAGAAAGAGCAGCACTTTAATGTTTATGCTGTTCCAATGTATTACATTCCTTACTTTCTATTTGTAACGTAATTTCAGTAATATTATGATTATGTTTTAGAACTTCTAAGGCCTTTTGATAGAGTTGATCTGTATTGCTATTCGGAGCAACCAAATGAGCAGTTAAATGAATATTTTTTGAGGATATAGCCCAGACTTTCAACTGATGAATCCCTTCAACGCCCTCTAGCTTCAATAAATCATTTCTTAACGACTCAATATCAATCTCATCAGGAACTCCTTCAAGCAGAATATTAATACTTTGTTTTAATAAAATCCAAGTTCGAGGTAAGACCCAGAAGCCAATTAACACAGCGATTACGGTATCAACCCACATCCACTGGGTAAAATAAATAACTATTCCTCCGATAATCACGCCTATCGATCCTAGAGCATCACTAAGAACTTCTAAATATGCACCTTTTATATTTAGACTTCCTTCAGCACTAGCAGAAAGGATTTTCATTGAAATCAAATTTACGACCAAACCAATGACCGCGACAATCATCATTTCAACACTTTGAATTTCAGCAGGGTTCGTAAAACGTTGATAAGCTTCATATACAATATATATTGCTACCACAAAAAGCATCACCGCATTAAACAGAGCCGCTAAAATTTCAAATCGCTGATAGCCAAAAGTTCTTTTATCATCTGCGGCTTTTTTACCAATTTTGATAGCGGCAAGAGCAATAGCTAAAGCGGCTACATCAGTAAACATATGAGCTGCATCAGATAACAAAGCCAAACTTTGGGTAATAAAAGCAGCGACAACTTCTACTATTAAAAAAGTAGTCGTTAAACCTAAGGCAACCATTAACTTCTTACTATTTTCTTCAGTAACAACCGCATGGCTATGATCATGATGTTCTGACATAAAATATTTTCCTTATTCTATTTATGATGAGCAGAGATATTGGATAACAGCCAATATCTCTGCTGTAAATCGACTAATCTATTGGATTAAGAAACTTTCTTTTCATTCATCCAGCGGTACAGTACGGGCAATAAAACCAATGTAAGCAGGGTAGAGGAGATAATTCCTCCAATAACCACTGTTGCTAAAGGTCTCTGTACTTCTGCCCCAGTTCCGGTTGCCAAAGCCATCGGGACAAACCCAAGGGACGCCACACAAGCGGTCATCAGCACAGGTCTAAGACGCAAAATTGCACCCTGCCACGTTGCATAATAAAGGTCATATTGTTGTCGCAACTCTTTGATAAAGGTGAGCATGACTAAGCCATTCAGTACAGCCACCCCCGATAGTGCAATGAAGCCAACCCCTGCTGACATGGATAATGGAATGTCACGCAACCACAACGCGATTAAGCCTCCACATAAGGCAAACGGTACACCACTAAAGACCAGTAAGCTTTCTTTGATATTATGGAATACAGCCATCAATAAAATAAAGATCGTCAACAATGCGAGCGGAACCACCAATTGCATACGCGCTTTTGCAGACATCAGATTTTGAAATTGACCGCCATAATCTATCCAATAACCGCTTGGTAATTCCTGTTTGGATAACGTGCTCTGAAGCTCTGTTACGAATGAGCCTAAATCACGTCCTTCTACATTTGCAGTAATAACCACTCGACGTTTACCATTTTCACGGCTGACCTGATTAATACCCAGGATATTTTCAACGCGTGCCACATCTTGCAGTTGGACTAAACCACCATTCGGCAATTGAATAGGAAGTACCGCTAACTGTTCAGGACTACGCTGGGATTCATCTAGACGGATGACAAAATCAAAACGCTTGTCTCCCTGTAAAATTGTTCCAACATTCTGGCCACCGACACTTGTAGCTACCAGATCCTGAATTGCTCTTACCGACAAGCCATATTGTGCAGCTCTGGACTTATCCACCTCTACATTCAACAAGGGTAAGCCACTGGTCTGTTCTACATTAACGGCTGTCGCGCCTGAAATTGAGTTAATTTTTTGAGAAATTTTATTCGCTTCGCGATTTAGAATCTCCATGTCATCACCAAATAATTTGACACCCACATCACTTCGCACCCCTGAAATTAACTCGTTAAAGCGCAGTTCAATGGGTTGCGAGAACTCACTGTTATTTCCCGGCAATGTCGCTAAGAAAGTAATCATTCTTTGGCGAAGCTCATCAATCGTTTGTTTTGGATCAGGCCATTCATCATGAGGTTTTAACAGTACCACGCCATCTGAAATGTTGGGTGGCATAACATCTGTGGCCACTTCTGCTGTACCGGTACGAGCAAAGATCGCTTTAATTTCAGGAAATTCTTTCAACAGTAACTTTTCAGTATTTTCCTGCATTCTCAGTGACTGTTCTAACCCTGTACTTGGGGAACGCATTTGCTGAACAGCAAAATCACCTTCACCCAGTTGAGGTGCAAACTCGCTACCTGTTTGAGTGGCTAGCACGCCCGTAAGCACTAAAATACAGGCAGCCACAATAGTCACAAATAAACGAAGCTCATAGGCTTTATCTAAAAGCAGTTCATATTTGGTTTTAAGCCAATGCATCCAGCGACTTTCGGTTTCCTTGACTTCTCCAGTGACAAATAGGGCAACTGCGGCTGGCACAAAAGTGACAGATAAAATCATGGCCCCAATTAAAGCCAGTACAACAGTCATTGCCATAGGATGGAAAAGTTTGGCTTCTACACCCGTCAGGGTAAAGATAGGTAGATAAACCACCAAAATAATTAACTGTCCAAAAATCAGAGGACGACGCGCCTGTTTTGCAGCCAAGAAGACTTCTTTAAATCTTTCAGAACGGCTAAGTAAACCACCTTTCAGCTTCTGAGCTTCTGCTAGCCGACGGATACAGTTTTCTACAATAACCACTGCACCATCAATAATAATACCGAAGTCCAGTGCCCCTAAACTCATCAGATTTGCACTAATCTTCTGCTCTGCCATTCCCGTCAAGGTAAACAGCATTGACAGTGGAATAACGCAAGCCGTGATCAGCGCAGCACGGAAATTACCTAGAAAGAGAAATAAAATAACAATGACGAGGATTGCACCCTCAATCAAATTTTTCTGAACGGTTTTGATCGCCCGATCAACCAAATGCGTACGGTCATACACAGTCTCAATCACCACACCTTTAGGTAGCGATTGCTGGATCGATTGCACCTTTTCATCAATGGCTTGAGCAACGGTACGGCTATTTTCTCCCATCATCATCATGGCAATACCCAATACAGTTTCTTCACCATTATAGGTTGCAGCCCCTGTTCTCAAGTCATGACCAATTGAGACATTGGCGACATCTGCCACCCGAATCGGATAGCCGTTTTTATTGGCAATACTGATGTTCTGGATATCTTCAATCGTGTTTAAAGTGCCGGGAACACGAACCGTTAGCTGTTGTCCATTTTTCTCAATATAGCCAGCACCACGGTTTTCATTATTCTCTGTTAAGGCAGTTTGTAAATCAGACAAAGGAATTTGCAATTGTTGCAATCGGTTCAGATCAGGGGCAACCACATAGGTTTTATTAAAGCCACCGATACTGTTGATCTCCGCAACGCCTTTTACGCGCTGTAATTGCGGTCTTACAATCCAATCCTGAATTTCACGTAAATCCATCGCCGAATAAGGGGTTCCATCCGGCTTTTTAGCATTTGGTTCGGCTTTAATCACCCATTGATAGATTTCACCTAAACCTGTCGAAATAGGCGACATGTTAGGTTGCACATCTTCAGGCATTTCTCCCATTGCTTCTTGCAAGCGCTGGTTGATAAGCTGTCTGGCCCAGTAAATATCCGTGCCATCTTCAAAAATGATGGTCACTTGCGATAAGCCGTAGCGTGAAATCGAACGGGTTTGTTCCATTTTCGGCATGCCTGACATGGCATTCTCGATTGGATATGTAATCCGCTGTTCCATTTCTAAAGCCGTAAAACCATTGGCTGAAGTGTTAATCTGCACCTGAGTATTGGTAATATCTGGTACAGCATCAATCGGTAACTTTTGATAACTATAAATACCAATAGCAATCCAAGCCGCAATAAACAGCATGACCCAGATTGCGTTATGGATAGAAAACTGGATCAGTCGATCAAACAGTCCTTCAGGTTTTACCGATTCGTGGTCTGGAATTTGAGGAGTTTCAGTGCTCATGTGAAGCCTCTCCTTTTTCCAGCTCGGATTTCAGTAAAAAACTGCCTTGAGCGGCATATTTTTGTCCCTGACTAAGCCCACTCACCACTTCAATCCATTGGCTCTCCCCAGATGATTGCCCTAATTTCACAGGTTGCGGACTGAATTCAACTTTTTGTCCATGCTGAGTGGCGACAAAAACCACATCTTTTCCATCGACATTCTGAACTGCGGACTTAAGTACCCGTAATGCGGTACTTTCACTCCGTTGTTGCAACTGTACGTTCACCATCAAGTTTGGACGTAATTCGGTTGCATTCGATTCAACTTTTGCTCGCACCTGAAGACGACCTGTTTGAATATCCGCTTCAGTATTTAAAGTCTGAATAACAGCTTGATAAACCTTTTCTGTTTGCAAGGATTTAAATTCGATCTTTTGATTCGGGGCTAAGCCCATAATTTCAGAATTTGGAACAATAAACTCAAGCCAGAGTTGATCTAACCGGTCTATCGTAAAGAGTTGATCGGCTAACTGAACATTTTCCCCGAGAACCAAATCCTTTTTACTGATCACGCCAGAAATGGGAGCTTTCAAAATATAGCGTCCGTTACTGGCATTCACTGCACCAAATGCACTTAAACGTGATTGGGCCGCTTGAACCTGAATTTGTGCCCGTTTATAGCTGTTATAAGCACGTTGATAGTCCTGTTTTGCTGAAATGCCCTGTGACCAAAGCTGACGCTCACGATCATAGTCTTGTTTCGCCAGTTCAAGGTTGGTTTGTTCAATTTTAAGATTGGCCTGCTGATCAACTAGATCAGGAACAAGCAACGCAGCCAAAGGCTGTCCTTTCTGAACTTTTTGACCGAGTTCTACATAGACATTTTCTACATGACCACTAAAACTCGGTGAGACGTGCGCTTGCTGGTCAGTATTCACATTCAGTTTGGCAGGATAAGAACTTAATTTAACCACCGGGCCTTGATCGACCGCTGATAATTGTATGCCCTGTTCCACCAGTTGCTTGGCAGTCAGGCTCACACCTTCTGCATGCTCTTCGGTTTCACCGCCATGTTCTTCTCCGCTTTCTTCCTCTGCATGTTCATCTGATGTTTCCGATTTATTCTTACCCGTTAAGATCAAGAAAATACTGAGGAGTACGGTAGCGCCGATAACCAAACTAATCAGTAGAGGTTGAGAGATTTTTCCGCTCTGTTTTTTTAAGCTGTTTTTAAGATCGAACATGTTAATTTCCCCCACCAATGACAGGCATGGCCTGTATGTCTTGCCATAAGTTTTGATTGATTTGTGCAATAGCATCTTTCGACATGACTTCACTTGGGCTAATGCCTAAGCTCAAACTTTCTGCTTCAATGGCCTTTTGCCAGCCATCCCGTAACAACTGGACTTTACGCAGACGGATGTCTTGTAATTGAAGCGTGGCTTGCTGAACATCGGTTAAAGCAAACTTGCCTGCCAAGAAACCTTGTAGCGTCTTACTTTGAACTTGAGTCGCCAAAGGAATTTGAGTCTCGTCAACGACTTTGAATTGCAGCTCTAAACCCTGCAACTCGGTTAAAATTGTGCCTATTTGCAGCGCATTTTGCTTCAGATAAAACTCTTTCTGACGCTCTAATAAGTTCATTTTTTCTTGCGCGATTTTTATGCCATTTTGCTGACGATCGAAAATATTAAGCGGTACACTGACTCCGACTACTAATTGATTTTGTGTGGAGTTTTCCAAGGATTGGGTGCGGTTGACACCTAGGTTTAAAGTGGGGTTAGGACGTGCCTTTGCCCTTAGTTGATCAACCGTTGCTTGAGACTCTAATACCAGTAAAGCTCGATATTTCTCAACGTAGTTTTCCGCTAAATATTCTTGAACCTGTTCATGAGTCGATTTTGGCCAGAGCTTTTGTGAAGAGAGGTTTACCTGCAATGACTTATCAGACGTACCCCATAAATTTGATAATTGTTGGGTGGCCACTTGTACCTGTAAGTCTGCCTGTCTAAAAAGACGGATATTTTCAGCATGGCTTAAACGTGCGCGATTTACATCTACTTGGGCAATACTGCCTGCATTAAAGCGCTTTTCGATTGCTTGAAGGTTTTCTTGGCTCACCCGAAGTTGTTCATTGACAATGTTTTTTTCAAGTTCAGCAATGGCCAGTTGTGACCATACATATTTCACTGCAAGCTCAATTTGTGCTTGATAAATCTTCTGTTTCAGCGCTGTTTTATCTGTAGAGAGACTGGCTAATTTTTGGTTTGCTCTTCGCTCACCAAAAATATCCAAGGGTTGTGATATGCCAATGGTAAGCTCTTTTTCATTATTTGAACCAAATCCCGTTTGTTCAACTGACAGTTCAGGATTTTTAAACAGCTTACTTTGCTGAAGATTCGTGGCATTAATGCTGTTTTGCGTTTCCCAGAAATTTTGGGACGCTTGATATTGGTTAACCTGCTCAATAGCTTGCTGCAGCGTTAAATCTTGAGTACTGGCGACTACGGAAGTACTGAAGCTGATCATTGCAGATAGCAAGATACCGCTACCTAAGGCTGACCAGGATAAATTCAGGATGGAGGTATCCTGATGTAATTTGTTTTTTGACATGAAAATGCCCCACGCATAATGAAATTAGGAGTGGTGGGCTTTTATAAGACTACCCCACCAATAGTAGGGGCAAATCGGGAGGCGGGGTTAATTGATCCAGATAAGGGGGTTTATAAAAAGTTATTCCCAAATAAGTTGGGGTAATGCCGGTCTCAAAATTAGCTTTAAGCTTCAGATCATCGGGTGGGTCAATCTGAATCACGATTGTATTTGAGAAATGACTGCACTTTTCGTTAAAACAAACCTTCTGACAATAGTCATAGATTTCTTTATAGTTTTCTAGGGAATAAAGTGCTTGACGAGGACTATCACTCTTTTCGTCTAAATCGATTGGATTAGAGAGTATTGAATTGGGTATGTTTGGCATTTCATGCAGACACGCAGCCTCTGCCACACTCCAAATATTCTGGAATGTGAATAAGAGTACCAATATCTGGATTAGAAATGTTTTTCTCTTCATACACAAATCTGTATTTAAAACACCAATAAGAAGCTGTCCAGATCTATCAAAGATCTGATCACAGAATTTGAGTAACCTTAAACTTTTTGCAGCCTTAAGTAAAGATATACAGAATTTTTGAAAAAAGCATAGGTCTAGATAATCAAGCTAGATTTTTTAGAACTCCACATTGGTCAATTGTACATAAACCATCACAAGTACCTCTTAAATCAGATAATTGTTCAATAAGCTTTTGTTGCTTGATTATATTTTCTCTGATAGCACTGACATGTAAGTCAATTAATTCATTCACATCTGAACAATTTTTCTTGGGATTATCTTTATAGGTGAGTAATTGACGAATTTCATTCAAACTCATATTTAAAGTTCGGCAATTCAAAATAAACTTAATTCGCTCAACATAGCCTATATCGTAAAGGCGGTAATTTCCTTCCGTTCTTTCGGGTTCCGGAATTAAACCTTCCTTTTCATAAAACCTAATTGTTAATACTGAACATGAGGTTTTTTTAGAGAGTTCACCAATTTTTAAATGCATTGAGTTGGTATTTCCAAAAAATCTTGACTCTATAGTAACTATAGGGATTCTAATATTCAAAGTTTATAAATTTTTTTAATGGGTATAACTATGAGTGGCTGTGGATGTAGTAAAGAAACACCATGCGAAGATAAGAAATCTCAACAAGAAAATCATCCATCAATTGCAGAAGCAAGCAATTCAAAGAATTGTGATAATACGCCTAGCTGTTGTGGTGAAGAGGAAGAAGAAAAATCTTCATCTCCTTGCTGTAACACTTCAAACAGTTGTGAAGATACCGCTCAATCCTGTTGTGGTTCTGATCCCAAAGAAAATTTAAGCACTGAAGACGTTTTAAAAGATTCGCACTACATGAGTGAATACTTAGTTCCCAAAATGGATTGTTCTGCGGAAGAACAGATGGTTCGTATGGCGCTATCTTCAATTGATGGTGTTCAAAAACTCATCTTTGATTTACCTAACCGGTCTTTAAAGGTTCTACATAATCAAAAAGATGAAAATATAACTACCAAACTTGAAGCTTTGGGTTTTGGTGCAAAGCTTGTGAAGACTGAAACTTATATAAGCAATCAACAAGCTAAGCAAACAAGTACCTATACCATTCCTAAAATGGATTGCTCTGCTGAAGAGCAAATGGTCCGTATGGCTCTTGCAGATATTGAAGCAGTTAAAGGTCTTACTTTTGATCTTCCCAATCGAAAACTGAAAGTCTTCCATAATGAAGGGAGTCAGCAAATTACGGCCAAACTTGAAGGACTGGGTTTTGGGGCGAAACTTGATGAAACACAGCTTTCTTCAGGCGATATACCTAATGAACCTGATCCTGTGAGACAAGCTAAAGTACTTAAACTGTTATTAGGCATTAATGCTCTACTTTTCTTTATAGAATTCATCAGCGGAATTATTGCTGCGTCTACAGGATTGATTGCTGATTCTCTAGATATGTTTGCCGATGCAGCCGTTTATGGTATTGCGCTATATGCCGTCGGAAAAGCTGCGAAATATCAAGTGAAAGCAGCCCATTTCGCAGGTTGGATTCAGTTATTACTTGCTGTCATCGTGATTATTGATGTCATTAGACGATTCATGTTTGGAAGCGAGCCAGAATCAACGCTCATGATTGTTATTGGCCTGCTCGCACTTATAGCTAACGTGACATGCTTATATCTTATTTCTGGTCATCGAGAAGATGGCGCACATATGAAAGCCAGTTGGATTTTCTCGGCGAATGACGTTGTCGTAAATATGGGCGTTATATTTGCCGGTGTACTCGTGGCGTGGACGGGATCAGCTTACCCAGACTTAATCATTGGCATCCTGGTTTCTTTATTCGTGCTTAATGGTGCTCGAAAGATTTTGGCTTTGAAGTAAGAGTATCGAAAATGAATCTATTTCAAGTTAAACAAAATCAGATCGTCAAAATTAGAGATCTCAAAAAAGGTAATCAATACAGTCATACCACTGATCCCGTATTGGAACGGCTCCAACTATTAGGTTTTAGAGAGGGTGAAACTCTACAAGTACTCACTAAAGGTGTTTTTGGCGGAGATCCTGTTTTAGTTCAAATTGAAACTTCAAGATTCGCATTAAGAAAGAATGAAGCTGAAAGAATTTTTGTAGAGTTAGTATCCAATGAAGATTAAGAACATTGCATTAGTCGGTAATCCAAATTGCGGAAAAACCTCTTTATTTAATACGCTTACTGGTACGCGACAAAAAGTTGCCAACTATGCTGGGGTTACCGTAGAAAGAAAAGAAGGTTCTTTTAAATTACCTTCTGGTGATGCAATACGAGTATTGGACTTACCCGGAACTTACAGTTTAAAACCTAGTAGTTTAGATGAAGAAGTCACCAGGGCAGTTTGTTTGGGCGAGCTAAAAGGTGAAATTCTACCCGATATTTTTATATGCGTTGTAGATGCCACAAATTTAAGCTTACATTTGAGCTTGGTTCTCGAAGTTCGTGCTCTAAATCGCCCTATGATTCTTGTATTAAATATGATGGATGAGGTCAAAAAGCGTGATATTTCCATTGATAAGGATAAACTGTCTCAACTGTTAGGTATCCCTGTAGTTGAAGCTGTCGCAGTTAAAACAAAAGGAATTCAAGATTTAATTAATCAATTAGATCAAAAAAATCTTTTTATTACTCCTTATCATTCTGAATTAAGTCATTTTGAACAGGTCAAACAAATCACCAAACAAGTTATTTTAAATAATGACAGTGGTGATAAAAGAACCGCATTTCTAGATAAAATTTTTCTACATCCTGTATTGGGTTTAGTAATCTTAACTTTAACCATGTTTGTGATGTTCCAGGCGGTATTTATATGGGCAACGCCTTTTATTGAATTCATTGAAAATTTTGTCGCATGGCTCAGTGATTTTATTGGACCACTAATCCAACATCCTCTATTAAAAAGCTTGGTTGTGGATGGGGTAATTGCTGGTGCAGGTAGCGTGCTTGCATATATGCCTCAGATTTTGATTTTATTCTTCTTCATTTTAATGCTTGAAGAGTCAGGCTATTTACCCCGGGCAGCATTTCTTTTAGATAAATTAATGTCTAAAGCCGGGCTTAGCGGCCGTTCATTTATTCCTCTGCTATCCAGTTTTGCTTGTGCCATTCCCGGAATTATGGCAACCAGAAGTATCAGCTCTGAACGGGACCGATTAGCAACAATTATGATTGCACCCTTGATGACCTGTTCAGCAAGATTGCCAGTATATGCTTTATTGATCGCGGCATTTATTCCGAACCAATTAATCTACGGCTGGTTAAGTCTGCAAGGATTAGTCCTTTTTGGTCTTTATATGTCGGGAATAGTCTCAGCGTTATTAGTTTCAGTGTTTCTGAAATTGGTTCGAAAAGATAAAACTGAAAGTATTTTTATTTTTGAACTTCCCACATACCGAATTCCAGATATTAGAAATATTGCATTAGGCTTATATGATAGGGCAACTATTTTCTTAAAACGAGTTGGTGGCATTATCGTCGCACTGTCTATCTTGTTATGGGTGCTAGTCACGTTCCCTCAACCACCAGATAATGCAAGCATGCCGGCCATTAACTATAGTTTAGCTGGTCAGTTAGGACATTTAATTCATCCTATATTTGCGCCTATTGGGTTTACATGGGAAATATGTATTGCACTCATTCCTGCTATGGCAGCAAGGGAAGTTGTAATTGCTGCTCTTGGGGTGATTTATGCGATGTCAGGTGATGAAGATACAGTAACTCAAAGTCTGTTAAGTCAAATTTCAGGCCCGGATGGATGGGGGTTAGCCACAGGTTTATCATTATTGGTATGGTTTATTTTTGCTCCACATTGTCTTGCCACGTTAGCAACAATTAGACGAGAAACAGGTAGCTGGAAACAGCCTGTCGTTATGGCAACTTATTTGTTTGCATTAGCCTACATCTTTTCATTCATCACATATCAAGTTGCGAGTAAGTTTTAATTAGCAAATGAATAAAAGAGGGGGGAGCTAGCTCCCCCCTTTATTAAATTACTCGATGTAAGCGTGGGCTTCTGAATACTTTTATCTAACTATAACAACTACTTAAATGTTTAAATCTCTAGGTTTTGAATAGTCGAGGTATCAGACGAATATAGATTGGTAAAAAGCATAGTTCAACGATAGTCTGAGTCAAGATTACAGCAGGAATTATGGGCATACTTCCCGGAATTGCAAAAGCTAATGGAAGAATAACAAATGAATTTCTATATGATGCTGAAAAGGACACAGCACTAGCAGAGCCAGATTCTAATCGAAAAATACGAGCAATTATCCAACCCACGAATGGAGCAATAATGGTAAAAGAAATATAAATTGGTAAAGCTTGAAGAGCTGCACTTTTTGCAAGCCCAATTTGAGGCATAACTGATGCTAGGACGATAAACAAAACTAGGGCTGTGGCAGGTACAGGAAATAAGTTTAGGCTTTCAGCCACTTTTTCTGCTTGTTCATTTCTATTCCCAATGAACTGAACTATAGCTGCCATTGCTAAGGGTGCAACAATGAACCATACAAACGCATGGACAAAAGGACCAATTTCAACAAGCTGAGCTACCTCTTCTCCGAGGAGTACACCAAGATAAATTGATAGTAAGATCATTTGGATAAGCAATAATACAGGTGTCATCGCAAGTAATAATCTTGCATTACCTTTCCCAACATGGGTGAAAGTAATCACATAATCAATACACGGTGCTAGTAGAACAAAAAGTACAGCTAAACGAATAAGTGGGTTTTCAGGTAAAAATTGTATTAGACCTGCCGTAATTAAAGGTAAGGCAATAAAGTTAGTAATAAGTAATGCAGAAATAAAACGTAAATTTTTTAATGCCTTGCCAATTTCTGCAATAGGTACTTGTAAAAAAGTAGCAAATAACATTAATGCCAGTGCAGGGTTAATCAAACTTTCTAAAATCGTCGCTCCACTGATGGTTAATCCAAAAATAACTCCGATAAAGATGGTACAGAAGTAGATTTTGACTTGATTATCTTCAAGAAAATTTCGAATATTTTCCATTTTAATTGAGTTACTCACTTGCTTTTAAATAGCGGTATACCGCCTGGCGACTAATTCCAAATGCCTGGCCTAATGCCATTTTTGAAGGGTACTTTCCTTCCTTCCATTCTTGTCTTAAAGCTTCAGCCTGTTCAGGTTTCAATTTATGTACACGCCCTTTGTACTTTCCTTGAGCAGAGGCCAGTTTTATTCCTTCTTTTTGACGCTCTAAAATGATCTCACGTTCGAACTGTGCAAAAGCGCCCATCAATTGCAGCATCAAATTATCCATCGGGGTAGATTGAGCAGTGAAAGTAATATTTTCTTTTACGAACTGGATGGCAATTCCTCGTTTGACCAGTTTATCTACTTCAGTGACTAAATCTTTTAAGCTTCGAGCAAAACGATCCATGGAATGTACAATCACCCTGTCCCCTTCCCGGACATAGTTCAACATTTCCTGAAATTTCGGTCGGTCGGTATTTTTACCCGAAGCTCGGTCAACAAAAATCCGGTCGATTTCAATTCCCTCAAGTTGACGTCCTGTATTTTGCTCGACTGAACTCACCCGGACATAACCTACTTTTTGACCTTTCACTCTTTCACTCCCCAATTGGATAAAAATGAACAATTTCGTAAATTATAAATCTTTAATATCAAAGTTACATGTTATATATGATTAAAAATCATTTAAATGATACATAAAATCCGGGACATTCTGAGTGTTGCTTTAGGGTATAGTCTAAAGTAACACCTTGAACTTTTGCAACAGTGCCCTTAAATTGCTATACACACCAATGGACCAAGCCGGTTCACGTTCTCTTGCATAACTGCAACTTTATTGAAGTTCACATGCTTCAAGATCGCTTTCATCGGCTCCGACATGCCTTCGGTTTCCGACAAATCCGAAATGTACTCTGACTGGTCTACATACTTATAGAAGTTGTTATCAGGGTGTTGTTCTTTAATGCTTTGCCAACATTGGGGAACCATCACAGAGACTGGTCTGATCAGGTTGAAATTATTGGCGATATTCAACCCATACAGGTCGAAATCGGTATACACCGCTACCGGACATTCTTCTGGCAGAACTTCAAGCAACTGATTGACTGACCGGCAGTTCTTACCATGCCCCCTGTAAAGGAATAGGCTGTCTTGCCATTCGAGTGGAACTTGCTGATACCAGTCCGAAATCCGTACAAGCATAGTGCCATTCTCAATAATGATCAGCTTCCTGATTTTTTCTACTGCAAGATGCTCTAAGGACACGGCTGTTGTCACGCCAGGATGTGCAATGTGCATCTCACCGGACTTTAACGGTAGTTGTGCATTGATCGCAGCAAACCAAAGCTGCTCACCGAAAACGCTGGCATTGCCAGACTTTTCATCTATACGATGATCAGCAAGCGATATTCGGTCTGCATTGGAGTCATACGTTACCTCTGGCTCCGTTTTTACATGCTTTCCGTACAGAACCCGAAGCACATCAAGATCTGATTCACTTAGATGCAGCTCACGTTTGATGATGCTGCCGATCTGCATGTCTTTGTTCAGCATTGTCCATGTCTTGTTAAGCTTCACCACTCTGGTTTTAAGCTGTAAAACCGTCTGAATGATTGAGAGTTCTCTTTGCCCTAAGCGCATTGCATCACCTTTCCGTTGCTGTCTTTGCGACGAAACACGATATCTGAAATGTAGTAGTTGCCATTATATTTAGCATCCGTTTCACCCACTAACTGCAACTCAAGATGGTTTGAGTGGTTGAGTTCAAACTCATACAGGAGGCGACTAATCCAGTATTCAAATTTGCATCCAGGCTCTAGGCGTATGTAGGCGTTCTTTGCTGATATTTCATTGATTGCCGGACTGCCAAAAGCGTCAAAGAAGAAAAATGCAGCTTTATCCAGAGGTGAGACTGCTTTCACTATCGTATGCGTTGCCTTCTCTACCGGTGGGCGTTTTTTTTCAACAACTGGACCATCTTTTTTAACACGCTTCTGATTGGCTGTCTGAGCTACCGCAGATAAAGTGTTCTCAAAATCCTCAAGGTAGATATCGGCACGAGCTTTCAGCTTGATAAGTGGTACACGACGGAAGCTATCAGGTGCCTTGTTGAAATCAATATCGGCATTCAGCGTCCGGTTGTTGGCAAAATGACGGTGCAGCGCATCAATCAGATTGATTCGCTCCTGGGTTTTTATGTCCTTTTTCCATTCAAAGAGTTGCTTGTCCAGTCGGTGATGGCTGTGGTTCATTTCTTCAATGGCTTCAAACACGCTTGGCTTGAGACGTTTGGAGATCACTCTCTGCAAGTCTGCATCACCTACCGCCAATTCATCCATCGTATTTGGTGAAAGGATTTCCAGTGCCGTAATTAGCATTTTGGCAGTCTTTAAGCTTTGTTCAGCCTTACGCATTTTCA
Source organism: Acinetobacter lwoffii (assembly GCF_049367455.1). Lineage (GTDB taxonomy): Bacteria > Pseudomonadota > Gammaproteobacteria > Pseudomonadales > Moraxellaceae > Acinetobacter > Acinetobacter lwoffii_W. The sequence continues at coordinate 164,341 of NZ_JBMPXW010000011.1, read as the reverse complement.
TGTCGTAGTTGTTGAACAGCGACAGATACTCAAAGCACTGATCGGCAAAATTGGTCATGTTCTCGCTGATATTGTTTGAAAGCTCAATAATCAGGTCACTTGCTTCAACCTTTAATACTTCGGCACTTTCCGGGTCCTCGACTTTTGACAAGGCATAGTCGGTACTCACCGTTTTGATACGATCAATCAGACCGCTAATGTCGGGTGCGGAAATGTTGCGTTTCTTTCTGTTTTTATAGAAATTCACAAACTCAATGACGAAGTTTCTTAGATGCAGCGTGTTTTTTTCTGCATCCAGATACCCAAGATCGCAAGACAGCAAATTATCAATCAAGGATTTGTTTGATTCATTGACCTGAATAGACGAACTGGTAAACATGATTGCTTCGGCAATAGCATCAATGTTTGCAGAGAAAACCTTCGCCCCACGTTCAGCCGGATTCACGAAGTCGATCATAGTAACTCGCCCTGCTCCACATCATCTGTTTGAGTGATATCAATCGCATTGTGTTCGGCAAGGTACTCAGCTTCATCGTAGAAAATCGACCAACGTGAAGTTGCCAAAAACTCAGTACCCACAACCCCAACCGGCACTAAATATTCGCGCTGTACCAAAAACTGAATAACACCGTTGATCTGGTCTTTCACTGTGCTTGCGGTCTTACCCAACTTTGCAGAGAGTTCTTTTAGCCCTTTTTGGACATGCTTGGACTTCTCCACTTCAACCAGGATTTCACCAGACGTAATTCTGTCGCCTCCAATCAGAGGTTCATTGCGCCCCCCTGCCTTTCTGAACAGTCGCAGCCAGTCCACAAGTGGCTCCATTTTGCTGACGTTTTCCTCAAACTGTTTGGTGATGACCTTTTTGATCTCAGGGTCACTTTCAATATCAAGGTAAATCAGGAAATACCCACCACCGCACGGTGTCTGAATACACTTTTTGCCTAGAAAACTAATATGGTTGTTTAGTTGATCTAAAAATTCGACATCATTCAAAAACTCAAAGTTCTCAAAATCACTCCACTGGTCAATTAGATAACCTTCTAATAATTTGGTCGCTACTTTTGTTAATCGTTTATCAGCCATTTAAAATTCTCCACTTTTTCCCTATTAGACTGGTTCTGCTGCAAGCAATGGGTTATCGCCTTCGATTTCCAGTGGAACAACAGTGCTGACACCATTGGCTCCAACAATGTAGAGATTCTTAAACTTGTGGTTAGAGGTTGAGTTTTCCGGTTGAGCACAGACCAGATAGATTTTGTTATGGTCCATCATGTCGAACAGCAAATTGGTGTTGATCGCATCAAAGTTGCCAATCTCGTCAAGCGGGATATGGATGTAGGTCGAGTTATCAGGGCATAACTTCCGTGACAATGCGAGGAACATGATCAGCACCAGAATACGTGACGTTCCTGTACTCCCTGCACTGGTAAAGTCGTTGTCAGTACGCAGCTCGGCAAGACGACCATTGTTCATCACGCTCATTTTCAGACGTACCATAGAGCGGATATCATCAGTATGTCCTTTGGTGCTTTCAATTGCCTTTAAGGTGTATTCACAGCAACGAATGAAATCCTCGCTCGGAATGGAGCTGCTTTGCATGTTTTCAAAGGATTGATAGTCCTCACACTGCAAAACAAACTGATTGAGCTGATCTAGGGTGTTCTTGTCATTCAGCACACTTTCCAGATTCATTGAGAAGTCAGTGAATGCCTTGAACTTGTTGCTACGGTTCAGGTAGCCAGACAGTTCCGTAGATACGCTCTTTAAACGCTTATTTAGATTAAGGATTTCCTGAATATAGTTACGCAACTGAGCCGATTTATTACGGAAAATGTTTGTGACTGCATCATGCTTTTTCGGCAAGTCGTAGTCCATGATGCTTTCGATGGTAGACATGGAGTTAATGGTGTTCATGGTTTCACTGGTAGTCCCCATACTCTCCATCTTTTCCTCAAACAGCTTGAACAGAGAGAAGGCTTCATATTTGCGCAGTAATGCCTTAGAAGCGTTTGTCTGCAAGCGTAATTGATAAATCTGTTTCTTCTGTGTATCAGCCAACGTACCCAGATCACGAGAGAAGCTGTCGAAGCTTAAAAACTCAGGTCGATCTACCTCTACCAATAGGATATCGTCATCGAACAGGTTTTCGATTTCACGCCCCTGTTTATCCAGCTTTTTGATTTTCTCCCTGAAATCTTGTGCACTCGCTTCAAGATTGTCCACTCTTGTACGAAGGGAGGTTCGGACTTGTTCAAGCTCACTTTCCAGTTTGGAAAGATTGTGGCTGTATTCAGATACAAGTTTCAGAGCTTGGTTCATGTCCTCGATATGGTTCTGCTTGTACTGATAGTGGTTTTTCTTCCACATATCGTACTCAGCCAAAATGCTTTCATAGCCTTTGACTTTGGTGTGCTGTGCAATCGCAGCCTTGATCTTCATTTCTGCCTGTTTCAGGATATTTTCATCCACGCCTTGCTCACGCAGTTTGCTGTGATACAGGTTGGTCAAATCATCCATCTTGGCTTGATAGCTGCTCTCTAGCTGCTTTTCCTTTGTGGCAATCAGCTCAAGCTTGATACGCAAGTCTGCATAGGACGCATCATAGCTCTCCTTTAAGCCATTTTTTTCAAGCATGTTGGCTGATCGAAGCTCACCACGTTTCTTCGGCTCAATCTGATTGTTGAAAGTTTGCAGCTCGTATTTCGCTCTATTTACAGCTTCTTGCTCAATACGTGTAGCTTCTGCCTTCTTCGCTTTCAGCTCTTTCTCAGTCTGGTCATAAACCTGTCGGGCTTGCTGCTTCTCGTTTTGCAGGGTATTTAACTCATTTTCGAGTTTAACAACTGCAATATTGGTCTCGTTGATCTCTCTATGGATGGACTGAGCCAGATGCGATTGCTTGTCGTACTGCTCAACCAAAGAAGCCGTGTAAATCTCGGCATCTTTCAGACGTATTTGTAGTTGCTCAAGACTGTCGGCTTCCCCTGGAATCTCCAACTTGTTCAGGTCTATTTCAAGACCATAGAGGCTTAGCGCATTGGCATTCACGCCAGTTTGCCAGACAGGGTTCAGGTTGGTTTTGAAGAAAAGCTCAGGATTGATGACCTTCGCAATGGTAGTACGCCAGTCCACATCTTCATTCGGTGCATCATTCAGGAACCGTAGCAAGGTGTCTTTCTGGAACAGGGTTGTACGCAGATTCTCTTCTGACTGCTTGGCTTTCTCAAGCTTGGCTTTTAATCCATTAAGATCATACTGCGCCTTGTTTTGATCAAAATTAAGTTGTTTAAGCTTGTTTTGAGCCACTTTCAATTCGTCAGACTTTGCAGACAAGGTATTCTCTTTGACTTCATAAGCCAACTTGAGGCGCTGTAGCTGTAGGTTTTCTTCATCCGTAAACAGTGTTGATTGGTGCATGCGCTCCATAGCTGCTGACTGGATATCCAGAAGCCTTTGACGTTCACTGGAAATTTCTTGATCAAGAATTTGGAGCTGTTCAGCCTGTTTGCGCTCAAGCTCTTTCACCTTGAGATCAAAGCGGTTTCGCAACTGGTTGATTGCCTCCTGAACCTCGTTAGATTCAGCATTAAGGGCTTCACTGGATGCCATTTTTTCACGAAGCAAATCTGCTGAATGCTTGTCGTACTCGCGGTTGATATTTTCGTAGCTTTCAGTCAAAAACTGTTTGTATTTCTTCGCTTCTTCAATCTCGTTGAAGTAGTGCGCACGTTTCTTATATTCCTGTTCCATGACGGAAATATTCATGTCTTGATAACGTCTTTCCGCAACTTCAATATCATGAATTGCCTGTTTAAAGTTACCTGCAGACTTTTCTTTTACTGCAATCAGCTCTTTGACTTGTACAATCTGGTTATTCAGGTTACGGACTGTCTCATTCCCTTTGTTCTTTACCGCATAGATTTCATGCTCTATCGAACTGATCTGCTGCTCGTAGTTCACCACATGGTCCCGGAGTACCAACAGGTGTGCATGAAGCGCATTAAAGGAGGCTAAGACCGCATTCTTTAACTGAATGCCAGAGATAATCTTCTGCTTTTCCGATTGAAGGCTTTGTAGGGCTTTCACATCATTGATGGTTGCTAACCAATCTGCGGTAGAGGTTGGTTTTGTTTTGATTTTCTCGTTGTCCAAATACGCTTCAATTAACATGGTTTTGAAGTTTGAGACAACATTGTTCTGGTTAATCGTTACCTGGGTCAGATTGCTCAGGAATTTTAGCTGTTGTTTGCTTCCAGACAGTGAATAGCGGTTGCATAAATCACGAAGGTTTCTTTCACCTGTCAGTCGTGATTTATCTGCAGTCAGCGTATAGATATATTCAGGGATGCTGTCGATCTGACGGCTCACATCAACGCCAGATTTATAAACCTGATCAAATACGTCTTTCACATTCTGAGAAAGACCCAAGATTTCCAGACTGCTCTCACTTAATAGCGTATCTTCCGCGCATCCATCAACAAATCGGTAGTTGTGCTTGCCCTGATTATTATTGCGATACAGCACCACACACTTTGTACCTGAGTGAGCAAGGTATTCAAAAATCACCATGCTTCGACTGCTCGGCAAATAGTAGTCTACGAAATTTTTCTTGTTTGCAGCTTTCTCTATTAACCCATTTGGTGAGGCACCAAAGAAAATAGGAATCAGGTTCAGGAATGAGGTTTTCCCTGCACCGTTGATACCGGTAATGTTTGTATGACCACCACTAATATCAACTCGGAATAGTTTAGATGAAAGAAAAGAATCATAAAGAATGATTGACTGTAAACCTTTCATAGAGGTTTCTTGAGGGTTAATAATACTCATTATATACCTTTTATAAATATTCATAAGTCTAATGGATACTTCAATTTTAAATAAAAACTGTAACTTTCCCTGATCTTATACTTTTATTAAATATAATGGCGGTTATCCGACATAGACACCAACATATCAAACCGTCCGCTAAGAAAATTGCAAAAGCGCATATTCTAAAAGCGGACATTTTTACTTTGGAGAAACCGGACATTTCTACTTTGGGCTTAGAGGCTTAAGAATACAGTTGAGTAACTTATAATTTTTCTACAATATTTAGTTGATGTAAACTGATTGGAATAAAGCCGTGTATATTTGACCAGCGTATTTTAATAAAGGAAGCAGATTGAAACTGCATATTTTATCGGATACTCACAATTCAAAATATTCAATATCAGAGCAAGCTGATGTCATTATTCACGCTGGTGATTTTTCTAATCGCTTAAGTGGTGCAATTGAATTTGCCGAAAAATGTAAATCTCTAAATAAAAAATTTATCTTTGTTTTGGGCAATCATGATTACTACAACTCTAACTACAATTCAGTCGTAGATTTTTTAAAAGAAAATTACCCTGAAAATGCGCTACTTGATGATAACCATATCAAAATTCAAGATAAAATATTTGTAGGTGGCACGCTGTTTACGAACTTTCGCTCCAATTCACCACTTACATCTCCTGAGGTACTTTTACAGTCCCAAAAAGATGCTGAACAATCGATTTACGATTTTGATCAAATAATGATTGGCAGTGATAACCGAACTATAACTACTAATGACTACATAAAACTATTTAAAAAATATCATCAAAATATTATGCAGTTTAGAGGGCAAGATCATGTGATCGTTATTACGCATTTTCCACCTCATTTAGCTTGTCTTGATCCATATTGGGGTAAGCATCCTGTTGCATCAGCACTCAATCCCTATTTTATTAATGACTTAGATATAAAAGGCTTTAAATTATGGATTGCAGGACATACGCATACATCAGTGTATACTGTAGTCGATGGATGTAGATTAGTGATCAATCCTTTGGGTTATCCACCAGAGCAAGGTAAAAATGGGTTTAGAGAAAATTTGATCATCGAAGTTTAAGTAGTCATACTCGTATTGAAGCAATTTAAACCAACTCTAATATCATACATCCTATAGTACTGTTGATTTAGCTTCTACACCATGAACTAGGAGAAACTCATGTCGAATCCTTTAGACCGGCTTTGTTGCACAAAGATTTATAATTTGAAGCATCCGCCAACTCACTCAAATTTAAGTTACAACTCGGGTATGAGGACGACCTAACTCTGTAAATCTATTCAGCACGGCCACACGTGCATGAATCTCATTAACTTGGCTTTGAAAGTTTCTTGAATGTAGTCGATCGCCTAATAATTTGATGCAATGCATCTTGGTTTCGACCAAACTCCGCCGATGATAGCCTGACCATTTTTTCCATAATGTCCTGCCTAAACGTTTAACTGTTCGAAGTAATTCATTTCGCTCTTGCGAATGAACTTTTATATCTTTCCAAGGCTTTGCATTTTTTCTGGGTGGAATAACTGCATGTGCTTGCCGATCTGCAATGACCTGACGGCATTGTTTTGTATCATAAGCCCCGTCTGTATAAACTGAATCAATCTGTTCATCCAACGGGATTTGATCAAGTAAATCCCCGAGGACTTGTGAATCACTCACATTATTCGTTGTGAGCTGAACTGCTCGTATTTGTAGGGTTTTAGCATCTATACCAATATGGAGTTTACGCCATTGGCGACGATATTCAGGTCCATGTTTCTTGCGTTTCCATTCGCCCTCACCTAGAAACTTCATGCCTGTAGAGTCCATGAGTAGATGCAGCCCATCGCTACTTTTTTGGTAGCTGATTACAATATCAATATGCTTTTGTCTTCTACAAAGCGTGGTGTAATCTGGAGCTATCCAATTTAATCCGCAAAGTTTAATCAGACTTTGCACAAAGCCAGTGACCATACGTAAAGACAGACGGAATAAGGATTTAATCATTAAGCAGCATTGGATGGCTGCGTCGGAGTAGGTTTGATTTCGCCCTTGTTTGCCTTTTGATGGCGCATACCATTGCGTAGCAGGATCAAACCAAATGGCAATATTTCCGCGACTCATGAGTGCTCGGTTATATGCGGGCCAATTGGTTGTGCGGTAGATTTTGTGTGTAGGCTTCTTCATTTGAAAATTATATCGCTGAAAAACCCTTTACAGATAGGTTTGTGCAACAAAGCCGTTGCAAATTACACCTTCTCATGAATAGTGAAGGACAAATTGTGAATACAGTTTTATCCCCTGGACACATTGCAGACATTAGAAAAATCGAAGAATTAGTTGATGGCTTATTGGCAACTGTTTATGGAGATAGAGGTTATATTGGAAAATCAATAAAAACCAAATTATTAGAGCAAGATATCGATTTAATTACTTATCCTAGAAAGAATATGCGAGTAAGTCTATTGTCTTTTTCTGATGAATACCACTTGAGACAGCGGAAAAGAATTGAAACTTTAATTGGCTTATTGAAAGAAAAATACCATTTAGTAAGCAGTAAACATCGGGCTATTTCCGGTTTCCTAGCAGGCATATTTTCTTCTCTATGTGCTTATCAACTCTGTCAGAAGAATAAGCCAAAAATTCATGTCGTTAGAAATTTAGCTTATCCGTAACTGGGGTTAATTTATAATATCCATCCAATCAATAGGTTCTCGTTCGGTCATTTTTACTAACTTAAGTTGATTACCTTCTAACAGGTAATAATAAGTATAGAATTTCCCATCAGCTTCATTTTCGCCAAATGCTTTAACTAATCGGCTATTTAAGTAAACCTCTTCTAAAAAAGGGCCACCTTCACCACCAAAACCTTGATCTAGTACTACGCCTGTCCGTTTATTTATAAATGAGTGAATAACACAACTACTGCCACAACCCCACTCAGCAACAACATATTCTCCAGCAAATTCTACGTCTTGATTTAGAGCTTCTTGTAATCTAGTGCGATAATTTTTTATATACTCATCAGTTATTTTTAAATTAGCTGGTTTTCCCTGATAAATTTTATTTACGCTAACATAATAATCAGACTCGGCTTTAAAAATCCGAGTCAGAGGTAGTCGTGATTTTAGGGCGCTATTATTAACGAATAACTGTATTCAAAGTATGTCACGCAGTCTTGCACAGTACACTGCTCATGTTGGGATAATGCAGTGACCGAAAGCTTCTTTCATACATTGAAAGGTCATGTGGTCCATGGCAGTATGTTTGCCACTCGAAAAGAGGCGAATACTGTCTTGTTTGACTATATTGAGATTTATTACAATCGGGTCAGAAGGCATTCCGCAAACGGCTGGTTAAGCCCAGAAGCCTTTGAACAGAAATATTTCAAGAATTTAGAGGGATTTGTTGTCCACGATACTGTCTAGGATAACCTAATATTATGATTTTATTAAATTTATTTTCATATTAAAATTCAATAAAATACTTAAAAATCAGTATCTTGAAAAATATTTATGCAACAAATCCGAGTCGAAATAGAGATTTCATCATGAGGCAGCATTGAATAGCTGCATCAGAATAAGTTTGATTTCGTCCTGGTTTATCTTTTGGCTGAGCATACCATTGGGTAGCAGGATCAAACCAAATCGAGATGTTTCCTCAATTCACCAAAGCTTGGTTGTAAGAGGACCAATGGGTTGTACGATAGATTTTAGGTGCGGGCTTATTCATCTGAGCATTATATTGCTGAATAAGCCCTTAAGCGTAGGTTTGTGCAACAAAGCCTAGAAAATTTATTTTTTCCTAGCTAAAGTAGCTAGACGCTCATTAAATACAGAGGTATCCCAACGAAATGCCTTATTTTTCCCCAAATATATTCCTAAATCATAAAAATATTTCGCTTGATTTGGATTGTAATTAAATCCTCCCCACCCATTACTATTTGTATATTTATCACCAATTTGTAATATTGAACTAGAAATATTTTCGTATGTTCGATCAACAGGTATGCCCTCTTGACTTGCTCTATAATTAAAAAAAGTAATCAAATGATCTAAAATTGCATTACTCGTTTGCAGGTCTTTTTTAGTCCCAAGTCCTCTAACATATAATGTACTTAGGTAAACATGGCCATGAACTACAGCCCAATAATCACCTAAATCATATTCACCGATTTTATAGTTTGGTATATTCACATTTACTATTTTTTGAAGTAAATAAACACATTTTTCTAAATCTTGTTTTACTTGAGTGCCATTACAGTAATGCATTGCTAAATCATATGTTGATTCATAATGATTGTTAGCAACCCCTCGTTGAAGCCATTTAAGTGCATTTTTTGAATCATTTTTTTCATAATAGTGAGTGACATATTCATATATAGCGGGATTGTAGTTAGTATTAGCTGCTTTATCTAACCAACGTAATCGTTCTTTTTCATTTGCTTCGAAGCCATATCCACCCATTTGATATAATTGAGAAACTTGAAACATCTGTTCTACATTCCCAGCATTAGCTTTTTTTAAAGCTGCTTGAAACTCTTTTTTTGTTGCAAAGTCAGCAAATATACTTGATGAAACACTTAATAAAGCAGCATAAGTAATCACTTTTATCCACATATCATCCTCTTGAATTTTGTAACAATATTATGTGTTCGTATCATATCATCCGTGCCCGACAGTAATTTCATAAAATCAAGTATGATTCCCTTGTGAATATAAACATAGAAAATTCAGTCAATTACGAAATTTAATTTACAGTCTCACGCCAGCATACTTTTTGAAACACCACCATATATTTATTTCTTTACTTTGTATGCTTTGTAGTAGGGCATGACCTGAGGGATAGTCTGTTGAATACTTTCAATGCGTGAAACAGGTGCTGGATGGGTACTCAAAAATTCTGTCGTTTTACCTTTATTATTGGTAGCTACAGCCATTTTTTTCCAAACGACAACTGCAGCATTTGGATTATATCCAGCTCGTGCCATTATTTCTAAACCTACTAGATCTGCTTCATTTTCATGCTTGCGTGAATTTGGCAGAGTAAGACCATACTTTGTGGCCATTTCTGCAACTTGTTGTCCTGTTCCACTTAGACCAAGAGCTGATGAGCCATATTTAAGACCCAGACTTGTAACCACATTCATGCTAGCTCTTTCTCGTCCATGCTCACGAAGCGCATGTGCCATTTCATGACCAATAATTGCGGCCAACTCATCATCAGTAAGCTTTAGTTTTTCAATAATTCCGGTATAGACAATAATTTTTCCACCGGCTACACAGAAAGCATTTAGTTCACTACTTTTAATCGTGTTGACTTCCCATTTCCAATTCGCACTATCTGCTCTGAAGTGACCTGCTATTGGAATTAAGCGTTTTGTTACACGATTAACTTGAGCATTTGAAATCACTTTCCGTTCATTTTTTGCAGACCCAATGATCTCACTGTAAGCTGTTAGAGATTGCTGTTCCCATTGTGCGGCAGGCATGAGTAAAAATTGCTTACGTTCAGATCCCAAAGTACCTGTGTTAGTCGTACTTAAACAGCCACTCATCGTAAGTACAGATGCAATTAAGGCAGAACAGAAGATAGATTTCTTTAAGTTTAAATACATTTTTACATTCCGTTTTTACTATTATAAAAATAGCTTTTTTAAGCTTAATGCCCCAAGAATTTAGATAAATTTATTCATTGAGTTTACATTTAACTTTATTTGTTTGATAGGTTACACGTTTTTTTATTTTAATCAATAATCAACTGATTTTTATACTATAATTTACTTTATTGTTTAGAATTTTTATATAATTTACCCGAATCCTGCTTAAGCAAATGATTCCATTACTCGAATGATTGGCTTGTTTTGATGACATAATTGGTAAGCACATAAAGATGCATAAACTCCAGCTAAGTATCCTTCAATACTTCTCGCTTTACTGCTGACCAAATGATATTTCTTTTTTAACAGGCTGAATAAAGTTTCTATTTTAAATTTTTCAGGGTATCGTTTACTGCTCATAAGCATCTCGTTAATTAACCCGAATCCTGCTTAAGAAAGTGAGATCATTCATCTTGAGACTTATCCATCAGTTTGAGCATAAAAAAGTCTATGATTTGATCTGATAACACTAAAAACTGATTAAAATTATAGTTATTTTATGATTTTAAAGAAAAAACCTTATCCGCGATTCGGGTTAACTAATATTTAAGTTTAAATAAATAATATTCCTTTTTAATTTTAATTGAATTTAAAAATTATTTAGAAATACTTTATAAAGTTAATCCTGTATGGGTTGGTATTATTATTTATATTAAAAGTGATTAACAATTTACTTATCAAAAAAATGTTTTAATAGGATTAAAATATGAAGTTTTACTCTGATATTTAAGAATAAATTAATTTTGATTATAAACTATTCTCTAAGGATTATAAACTATTCTCTAAGTTTGAAGGGTGATAAAATAAGTCATTGATAAATAGAGTTTAATATATAATAATCGAAAATAACTTTTAAAGCTACCTTCTTATATAATAGACCTCTTGCGAAAGTAAAAACCACCTCAATATAGATTTCATGAGATATCAGAAATTAAACCGTTTTTCAGATTCTGAATTTAAACGCCTGGTTGGCGTACCTCGACCAGTTTTTACCGAAATGGTAGATGTTTTAGAAAAAGCAGAATCACTCAAAAAGAAATCAGGTCGTCCTCATACTTTAGATTTAGAGGATCAGTTGTTATTAATGCTCAATTACTTACGGAACTACAGCACTCAACTGGAATTGGCGGCAAATTACCATATCGCTGAAAGCAATGTGAATCGAACCATTAAAAAAGTTGAAGATGCATTAATGAAATCAAGACGTTTTACTCTGCCAAAACGAAGCATTACCACAGCAGACGAACACTTTAACTGGGTCATTATTGATGCCACAGAATGTTCAATAGAACGCCCGAAAAAAAAATCAGAGTAAGTTCTACAGTGGTAAAAAGAAGAAACATACGCTAAAAGTACAAGTGATCTATCATCCGAAGAGCAAACAAATCATAGGGCTAGATATATCGAATGGCAGTCAGCATGACATTAAACTGGCAAGAAAAACGGTTAAGAAATTCAAACATTGTGAATATGTTATGACCGATTTAGGTTACTATGGATTAGAGAAAGATGGCTTTAAATTATTGATGCCAATAAAGAAAAAGAAGAATTTACCCTTATTTGATGTTGAGAAAAAGTACAATAAAATGATTGGAAAAATACGAGTTGTGATCGAACACATCAATAGTCAATTGAAAACATTTAGAATATTAAGTGAACGCTATCGAAATAGACGGAAAAGATTTGGTTTACGCGTCAACTTAATAGCTGCATTGGTAAACCGGATAAATTTTCAATAATGACTTTCGCAAGAGATCTAATGTTAAAAGATCAGTTAGAAAAAGAACTTCCTCAAATTTTATTATCATCTGTACAAAACATCATTCATGGAAATCATGTTGAAGGTAAAGAACTCATTCTTGAACGTTCTGCTGTTTATCCTTTTAAATTGACAGTGACGATTGATTGGAACTTTACATCCGAATGGAATAATGAAAGGATTGCTGGAGGTAAACCCGCTTCAATACATAGTGGTATTCGTTTAAGTGATTTCGAGTCTATTCATGACAATCATGTTCATGATGCTGCTAATAATAAAATTAGACGCTTAGATTTTATTAATGAGTATAAAAATTTTGGATCTAAAGGTTTAGTTTATAATCAGAAAAAAACTATTCATGAATATCCAACACATTCTTATCAATATTATTGCGATAATTGTGGAGGAGATGGGGAATGTAACTGCTCAAATTGTTCAGGAAATGGACGTGTACAGTGCAACAATTGTTGGGGTGCAGGGCAAGTTCAAGAAAATTACCCTGAATATAATAACTGGAATAAAACCTATGAACAGCATTCAAGATATGTATCATGTGCCCGCTGTGGTGGAGGGGGAAGAACCACCTGCTACAGTTGTAGTGGCTCTGGACGTCAGCAATGTTCACCTTGCTCTGGTTATGGTTATTTTACTTATTATCGTAGCACTTATTTAGTTGCTGTTCCTTATAATCAGTATCATGTCAATTGCCAAGAACATGCGCAAAAGTTGGTAGATCATCTTGCTGGATGTAATCATGATCATTTATATCAACATATATATTTTAACGGTTTTAATTATGAGCCAAATGGTCAATCTCATGAAAGATTTACTTATTATGGCGATAGCTTTGTTACAGAGATTTTTACAAACTTACGTTCAATTCAACATCATATAGTAGGGTACAGTAACCCACCTTTGCCCTTTATTCGTTCAGGGATATTTGATCAGCTATTTATTGAAGAAATCACGGCACTTGAACAATATCAAGATAAGGGGGAAAAAATTCCAAAAGAAAAAGCTTTAAAATTTTTTAATGAATTTTCTGGACAACCTGTATTAGAACGTTCATTACGTGGTGTAGCAAAAGATCGTACATCAACATCGCAAGATCATACTGAGATGATTCGAGAGTTATGTTCTTATTTTATTACTCAAAATTCTGCACAGCGGTTATCGGATGGCATTAACGCAATTCTAGATAAAGTATCTCCTGCATATAATGGTCTTGTTTGGATTATTGCAGCATTAATTTACTTTGTTGCAGCAGGCATTTATATTGAATATTTTTTAGAAACATTCAATATTTCAAGTATATGGGATTTAATTCTTGAACTTGTTATTTTTTTATTTTTTACATTATTATACTATTGTGCATATAGTATTATCACATATTTACTCAGTATCACTGTATGTACTTATAAGAGTCGAAATATACCTGTAGAGTTTCGTCAAAAATTTAGGAATAATGAACCTTTTCTTGCTACTGCCTTCATAGGTTCATTTTTTGTGATCATTATGGGAATCTATGGTTATGCTGCTCATCATAAGACATGGTTGCCGAATGCTGGTCCAACACTTTTAAATTTATTATTTAAATCAGTTAATTATATTGTGCCTGATCAAATAGTACACAAATATTGTAAAGATGAAGATCCAATTTTACCTTATAGAAATAAAAAATTTATTTGTGGATCTAAATACTTTATTAATATAAATCAGTTAACAGATGGCACATATATTTTTGGTGATCCTAAAAGTAGAATTCAAACACTTCTTAGAAATGATAATCCTGAAATTATTATAGATGGCAAAATTGGACCAAAAACGAAAGAGGCAGTTGTAGAATATTTTAAGAAACGTAATATGAATTTTGATGGGAATTGGTCATATAATAAAATTGCTATACGTATGGAGATTGATAATAGAGAATATTAAAATTATTCTTAAATAACCCGAATCCTGTTTAAGCCAATGCTTCACTAATTTTGATCATTGGCTTATTTTTATGGCAGAGCTGATAAGCACACAAAGTTGCATAAATACCTGCCAAATAGCCTTCAAGGCTTCTCGCTTTAGTCGTCACTAAATGATATTGACCTTTCAGTAAACTAAATAACCCGAATCGCGGATAAGGTTTTTTCTTTAAAATCATAAAATAACTATAATTTTATGATTAATTTTAATCAGTTTTTAGTGTTATCAGATCAAATCATAGACTTTTTTATGCTCAAACTGATGGATAAGTCTCAAGATGAATGATCTCACTTCCTTAAGCAGGATTCGGGTTAAATAAAGTTTCTATTTTATTCCGCTGCTTTAAATTGTATTCATCTGCTTTGGATAAACCCACAGCTTGCATGTTTTTACGATGATATGTAATTAAATCAATAGCTTTGTTCTTCAACTTGGATTTCAATTCCTGACTGATATATCCACGATCCGCATAGAGCTTTGTTTTTAATCCGTCTACCAACTGTTAAACTATTTTAATATCTGCTGTATGCCCATTGGATAAAGCTATACGGACAATCTCTCCTGGTTGATTCATGATTAAATGCAGCTTACAGCCATAGAACCAGCCCATAGAGCTCTTGCCTCTAGATGCAATTTTAGCTAAAGATTTATGTCGCTGAATGCGTTGATTTTTACATACTGGCAGTGTGGTTGAATCAACCCATAAATAAGCGTTTTGCTGATCTTTCATCAAAGCAAAATGCAAAGCATGTAATGCTAATTGATGTGATTGAATCAGATGAATCATGCATTGGTAACAAGGTAGGCTTTTAAATAAATGACTATTATCTTGTCTTAAAGATGCAAATAATGCTTTAAAGTTGTTGAAATGTGAACATTTATACCAAATGGCAATAAAGACGATTTCAGAAAGGCTCAATACGGATGAGCGCACTCTTAAGCGTTTTTTTCCTTGTTTTAGAAAATTCCAATAAGTTGATTCAAATTTTTGAAAGAAATCATCAATTGCACAGAATAAAGTAATAAAATCAAACATGGTGACTAGAGTTGTGAGTTTGGTGTGGTAACTCAACTGATGGCTCTAGTCATCTTTTTTTCAAGTCAATTTCTTATCCAAGATTCAGGTTAATTTAGGTGTGGGAAATATATGTGAAGTATAAGCTTTTACTATAGTTATTTGATTTATAAGCAGTATATAATAATAAAATTAGCCTTTTAGATTATACAAATAAATTTAATTAAAAACGATTTTAAAATTCGGTACGGTTCACTTATGAAAATTCAAAAACTCGTTCTAGCTACGATCCTTGGGGTTACATGTAGCATGTCTGCTCAAGCAGCAATACAGGTAAAATCAGGGAATAGCACAGTTGAAAAAATCCAAGCCCCTTTATTGAATTTACAAGCAAAAGCGACACTTTTAGGCTTTGCTAAGAATGAATATGAATTAGGTATGGCTTATTACGAAGGGAAAATTGTTCAACGAGATCCACAAAAAGCAGCTGAATGGTTGTTAAAATCGGCTAACAAAAATTATGCACCTGCAATGTTTGTGGTCGGTAAAATGGCATTGATTGGGGATGGCATACAACAAAATATTCAAGCGGGTAGTCAATTGATTCAGGCTGCAGCAAATAAAGGTGACAAACAAGCGCTGGCCTTTATTAACGAAAGTAAGCAATTAAAGGCAGTAGATCAAAAAAATAACGCAGTATCCAAAAATCAGAATATGCATAACGGAATGTGCTCATATCAAGATTTTTATATTCAATCAGCAGGTGATCACGATCGTGCAAAACAGCAGGGCAAGAAAGTTAAAGATATCGAAGAATATGTGAAAGGACCTTGTAAAATTAACATCACGTATAGCAAAAATAATCGTGTTGAAATTAATGCGAATTTCCGTGCAAATAATCAAAATTATGATGCCTATATGGTCACTAAATTAAATGATTCCTGTGATGACGGGATCTGTGGTATGGCGATCAATAGTCCTAAACAGCATCTTACGGAATACGATAGAATCACGTCATACAATAAAAAAGGTGAAGCAATAGATACCAATGAAGATGATGATAGACGATTATTAAAAACTCGATTTAAAAGTCATCAATCCTACTGTTTTGAGGCATTCTGGGCACATAGTGGAACTGTGTTCTGTATGAATTTGGAAGGGAATGATGTTTATCAACATGAAAGAGCTGTGCCATAGTCGATATTAAACAGAGTCAGATCCTGCATATACTCCGATATTCGCATAACCCAGTCCCAGGATGCTCAGCTACTTCATATTTTAGAACGTCACATCAGACGTTTACTGCAAAAATACAAAGCTCAAGGCCCAGCTCATTAGTCCATGCTGCACGTGGCCAAACCAGCAATTCTAGGCTTCCTGAAGAGCTCAGACTTAAGTGCCTCAATCTGGTCGCTGAACAATTCCATGGTTTCGGACCATATCATGGCTGCTGTAGTGGCTTATTGCTTGAATCCCAATAAGCCAACTTTCCCAAATATGCTAAAAGGCTAAGTGGATTTCATCGAACTCAGGTTAAGTTATTTCAGCTCTTCAAGAATTACAGAAGCTGCTATATCGTTCAAATCTTGACAGTCATTACCAGTCATTGTATTACCACGTACAAATTCTACTTTGCCATAACGTGAAATTTCATAATGACGTCCTTGAATTAAAGTATATCCGATAAGAATGTTACTTATATTTTGTAGATATCCCTGCATTCCTTGAAGATCATTAAAATTATAGGTGGAATCACTTGCTACTCTTCCCCATCTACTTTCAAGGTCTTTTTGTAAAGGAGAGTTAATTGGATAGGTATTTAAGTAAAAATATTCTTGATTATTTTCAACGCGTTGTAATTGTAAGCACTTTGAACCTGCAGGGAATACTTTATCCTTAACTTTTTCATAAAATTCATTATAAGTTAAGTTATATGGATTTTTAACTGTGCCATTCCATAAGCTAATATCTGTTGCTATATCTGGAAGCGTAATATCTGAAGAAAATTGATCCATATATTCTGTGACTTTTTTATGACTCAAATCAATTACTTTCCATGTAATAGTATGCTCTAACGTTGTTGGTTTAGAAGTTGCTGATAAAGGCTGTTGAATCCAAATCTGTTGATCTGGTGAAAGATTTTGTATTTGATAGTTTGCAAGATATTCTCCATAAATTGGATGAGTTGTGCCTGATTTATATAAATTATCATTTGTTACAGCGACTAACGGAGGTTCTCCTGATAGATCCATATAGTTTAAGTCAAGTCCAGAAACAGTTTTAAAGTAGCCTTTGCCATCAAAAAAGGTGGTTTGTTGATGTTCTACAATAGTTTTTAAGGGTGCTTGGCTATTTTCTTTATATGGATAAGGAAGGAAAGCTGACCATGTGGTCGTGTTAGAATTATTATTACCTGTATTACCTGTATTACCTGTATTACCTGTATTACCTGTATTACCTGTATTACCTGTATTACCTGTATTATCAGCAGAGGAATTACCGCCTCCACCTCCACATGCAGTGAGTATAATTGCACTTAAAATTGCTAATGAAGTATATTTAATTTTCATAAAGAATCTCTAAATTATTAATTTATCATGGGAAATTTCTAGCATTTATATCTTAATTGTTTTTATCAAAAAATAAAGAAAATTCTTAGATTAGCATTTGAAGTGCAACACCATGTTGTTTGATCCTAGACAGTATCGTGGACAACAAATCCCTCTAAATTCTTGAAATATTTCTGTTCAAAGGCTTCTGGGCTTAACCAGCCGTTTGCGGAATGCCTTCTGACCCGATTGTAATAAATCTCAATATAGTCAAACAAGACAGTATTCGCCTCTTTTCGAGTGGCAAACATACTGCCATGGACCACATGACCTTTCAATGTATGAAAGAAGCTTTCGGTCACTGCATTATCCCAACATGAGCAGTGTACTGTGCAAGACTGCGTGACATACTTTGAATACAGTTATTCGTTAATAATAGCGCCCTAAAATCACGACTACAGTACTGTGAGCCTGAGAAGCACTGCTTCGCAAGATAACCATTTCTTGGATCTCCAAAGATTAAAGTTACGTTATCTTTAGAGGGACGTGCTGTCCATTATTTTGGCTAGGATCAAGATATTTGTGCAACAAAGCCGATTCTAACTCACTCTTGTATCGGATTTTATAAAATACAGACAGATTTGCTTGAATTTTAATGTTTATTTATGGTAAAAAACCTAGTAAAACATTATATTTCATAAGCTTAAAAACTTTATAACCACAGTAAACTCAGGATTATTATGACCCCTGCACAACAAGCTGAACAAGCTGATATTAATTTAGCTACCAAACAAATTGAAGACAGTACGATCCGTATTGAAAAACTTTTTAAATATATAGCCTATGGTTTATATGCTTTCGGCGCTATTCTTTGCTTGACTATCTTCCTGATCCCAGTGGGGATTCTGTTGGCTATTGTCGGCTTTTTAATGAAGAAGTTTGGCTCTAAGATTATTAATGCTGAACTTGATAAGAAACGTTCTGAAATTCGCATTCGCCAAACACGGTTAGATGAAGAAGTAGCACATACAAACGCTGCCTAATATCTAGAAGAAAAAAAGATCGCTTCGGCGGCACTGCTGTTCCATAGTTTGATTTAAATAAAAAAACCTGAGTCCGAATAGTTAAAATATGAGTGCGAACCAATACTTTAACGACCAAGGACTCAGGTTTTGTCACATCAGAATACCGTATTTCATCAGCTGATTAGACACGTCGTGAGACAAGATTTTGAACGACTGTTACAATACACCATGACGGACAAAAATTTAGATCCGCTTCAAGATAGAATCAGTTTATTGCCATATTGATGTCTCAACTTTCCTGTAGGCAAAGTCTGAGAGATATTCAATCCAATCTGCAGTGTCAACAGGAAAAGCTTAATCATCTCGGAGCAAAGTCTATTCCCCGAAGCACACTGGCGCGAATCAATCAGGAGCAGCCCGCTGCCTTATATGAACAGCTGTTTTACAGGCTGCTTAATACTATGAACACTCAAAAGTAGCCCATAAATTTCGCTTTAAGAATAAAATCTTAAACAACTTAACAAATCATTTATATATATGTCAAAACGGCAGATCATCCTCCTGAATTTTTCCATTTTTCTCTATTTCATAAAGATTTTGGAGAGCTTCCAAAGTTTCATTGGATTCCTCTTCACTCATTGTTGGTGCCATTTGATGAAAAAGTATAAGTTTTTCATTAAATTCTCTTTCATTCTCAGGTATTTTAACTTCTACATTGAAAAAATCATGAAAAGCTTGAAGATCCTTTAGTGGGTCTAGTGAATAGGTCATTTTTTCGATCGGATCAAAATCTTCTAATAATTCCGATGTTACTTTTTCATTATCTTGCATAGTTAGTTCCTGAAAGGAAAATTGGTTTATTTGCGATATATTTTATTTAGGGTTTGTTGCATAAACATATAATACAATGATTTTAATAAGTTTTAATTTTAATTTACAATTAATCAATCGTTAAAATCATATGGTTATGAAATTTTTATGCAACAAAGCCCTTTTGACTTATTTCTTCATGTGTTTTTCTAGGCAAAAAATACTGCTTTAGACCAGCTACGGCGCTAAAACAGTATTTTTTAGAACAGAGATCTAGGTTAATCTTTGTGGAGCTTCATGATCAGACGCATTTGCTGTTCAGCAGGACTTGGTTCACCATGTTTCGCAATATATTCAGCCCTTCTTTGCATGAACTCCGCTTCTCTTTGTTGAGCTCGCTGTATTGATTCATCAGGCTGTTGTCGCGGTTGTGTCGCCTTATAATTATAGAGGCCGACACTACAGAGAATGAGAATAAAAAAAGCGATTTGTTTTTTAAGAACTTTATTCACTTGCACTCATCTCTATAAAATACCATCGCTTTTTCAGGCAGAAAAATTCCACCCTATTTAAGAAAAATGGCTCTGTTATTTTATTTATCAATATATTGATATTGTTAAATATTTACAAAGCCATTTCCTCATTATCTCAAAATACGACTACATTCAATCCACCCCTAGCCCCTTAAACACAGCATCTACCGGATCTGCATAGAAGCTGGTCTGGAACTTGGTAAACAGTTCCACAGGAATCGTTGGGATATCTGCCGCACTACTCATTGGCAAAGCAACCTTCTTGGCACCCGCATCAAAAGCAACTTGCAGACATTCGGCAATACTCTCCACCGGTGTCACAGAACCACCCAAGCTCATATCACCCAGTACCACCATCTGACTTTGTACCGATCGTCCTAACAGGCCTGAAGCGAAAGCCACTAAACTTGGCAAGGCAAGATGGCTGAGCGGCCCGGTATTCTGTAACTCCACCACATGTAAGTGGAAGTCATGTTCCAGCACCTTACTGCCCCCCGAGATCCGGGATGCATTGGCCTTGAAGTAATCAAAAGCAATCTTGACCTGTTCTTTGGCACTGCTTGAATTCCATAAGCCAGATGTCGCCAATTTTCCTGAACCTTTAGTGACTTGCAGTTCTAAGCGGTATAAGCCTGGCATGCCCTTATTACTGAGGCCAATGGTATATAGGAAGCCTGGTTTAGCAGGACCTTCGGGAATAAGTCCACCTCCCCCCTGCTCTTTTACTGATACAAAATGTTCTTCTAAGGTATCATTGTCGATATAGCTGAAATGCACGTCATAGAATTCCATCCCCCCAATTTTCTTCAGCTGTTCTTTGACACGACGGCGTACCTGCAAGGCGTATTCCAGACATTGACGCACATCTTCTTTATTAAACTGACCGTGTGGATAGAGCAGCTTCATCAATCCAGAAACCGTCTTGCGAACGGCAATCACATCGCGCTGATTCAGGTTATTCCCTAGCTTGAAGTACTTCTCAATGGCATCCGCAAAACTGCGCTTGCGCATTTCCCGGAAGAATTCAGCCAGATAATCAACAATCAGGCCATAACGGTTGGTAAAGAATTCTGGGCGCATTTTCGGAATTTCCCAACCTGGGATATAGGCATGAAAGCGATCGAAGAATGCCGAATCAATCATGGCTTCCGGGAAAGGAGCCAATAAGTGGCTAGTCTTCACCAAGGATTCAACACTTTGGTTAATATTACCCACAAAAACCATCGAAGCTGAGGCTTCCATCTGTTCACGACCACGGGCAAAAGATCCTGAGGCCATGTAGTCTTTCATGATCTGTACGCCATCTTTGTCCTTAAAGGAAATACCGGCGACTTCATCAAAAGCTACCACATCCCATAAGCCAACCAGACCAATACGGCGGCTACTCATGTTATAGAACAGGTTGGCGACAGTCGTTTGCCCACCAGAGACTAAAATACTATTCGGTGAACACTCTTTGTAAATATGGCTTTTCCCGGTACCGCGTGGTCCCAGTTCACAGACGTTATAGTTATTTTCAACGAACGGAACCATACGCGCTAATAGGTGCCATTGCACGTCCTCTTTTAACGAAGCCGGTTCCATGCCGATCGAACGGATTAAACTCTCGCGCCACTGATCAGTGGTTAACGCTGCCCGTCCGTTGAATAGCTCATCCATATTCATATTGGGCATCTGAATCGGTTTCAGTAAGCTCACGCCAAATGGAGAACAGGTCTGCCCTTCGTCAAAGTAGTAGCTAAGTGTGGCGATGACCCAGATGCCACCAACCAGCAGCTTTTCATACTCTTTGACGATGCCTGCCGAGATCTCAGCATCTTTGATGCCCAGATTACTAAAGGAGGCTTCGTATTTGTCCTTACGCTCATTCAGCTTCACCGTGACCCGATCAATGACTTTATAGCTGCCCCGTTCACGGACCAGGGATTTCACCTTCTCGGCTTCATCCGGTCGGACATAATTCTCAGCCAGAACGGTCTTTACGTTACGCAGTCCCTGCTCAATGATCTCGGGGTCATCCGAGGCACAGTACATCCCCAGCAGGTATTCGAGTACATAGACAGGGACGTTGGCCCCTTCTTTGATCAGTTTGGTCAGATCCTTGCGTACCACCCGCCCGGCAAAGTGTTCATTCAGCAGCTGATCCAGTTCTTTATCGTTAGCCGATTCCATATACGCCACGCTCTATCGTTAATTCGTTATCAGAAGAAGTCATCAGTAAATGCCAGATCAATGGTGACCTTATAGCGTTCCATTTCGATATTCAGGTCTTTGTCCTTCAGCACCAGGAAGTAATCTTTTTTACGGTCAAAATCAGTACCGGATAATGACAGTCTGACCTGTTTCACCCGTTCCGCAACAGAGTCGGTACTGCTATCAAAGGTCAGGGTTTCTTCACTGGAGACTTTGAGATCCCCATCATAAATGGCAATCGACAGGGTCACTGGGATCACTAGTTCCGTGACGGCTTCAGTTTGCATCAAGTCAAAATTCTGGATATTACTGACCATCTTCAGCGTGGATTTGGTGGAAATGACACCGACTTTACGCTTGGTCCGCTGTCCAGCCTTTTCACCACGTAGCTGTTTTACCGTTAGTACAGGCACTACGATTTCCTGAGGCATGATGCCGCCATGCACAAAACGTGAGCCTCCTACAAAATGGAAACGGTTCGCCCCTTTTGGAATCCAAAAATCAGTCGCAGATAATGTGCCTGCCGTAGCTTGGGTTGAGCCTTTCCAGGCTTCCTTGCTCTCTGGTAAACCATGCCCAATCACATAGCGTTTTTTGCTCTTCAATGTATTGGTCGGTTTTTCAGTCAAGCTTGAACGATCCGCAGATTCCAGTTTACTTTGCTGGAACAAGAAGCCATGGTCGGCTGTAATCAACAGGGTGGAAATATTGAAGTGCATTAAAATTTTACGGCTGAGTTCAGTCAGCTCTTCAATAGCATGTTCCACCGCCATAAAGGTCTCAGATTCTGTCGAGGCACTGTCACCGCGTGCATCAATCACGTTGTGATAAACGTAAATCAGCTCATAGTCTTTCAGCGCTTCACGGCCTTCATCACGCGACCAGCCTTTTACCATTTCAGCGGTTACTGCCAATCCATTATAGGCAGCCAGAATTTTGGATCGTGCTGCAGTCCCTTTGCTGGACTGCCCATCTACTAAAACATCATCCCCTGCGGCCTCTTTGTACTCCAAAGTCTGATGCGGCAATAACGAGGCCATGCCAAGTGTGGTGTAACTTGGGACAACGCCCAGCTGTGAAGACAAGGTCGCTTCAGAATAACGCTTTTCATTAATACGATCACGCAGCTCTACCGCAGCTTCATAACGGAAAGCATCACTGATAATTACCACAATACGGCGTTTCGTTGCAGAACTGAGTAAGGGTCTGACGTGAGTATCGTAGAAGTTCTGCTGATTTGGGATATCTGCCACTTTCCAGACATTCAAGCGTTGCTCAGCTTCAACCTGCTCTCCCCAGTTTCGTGCCAAGTGGTCAATAAACCAGTAGGAATAGCAATTTTCGACTTCTTCATCGAGTTTTTTCAGGATATCGACATGAGCGCGTTGAGAAGCAGCACTGTAGTGGCGATAGGCCATATCAAAGCGATACAACTCTTGCTCGTAGGCTGTATACAAGGCTTCGCTGGAGTCGAAATAGAACCCAGAATCAAACTGCAGTCGCAGACTGAACAGCTCAATCGCTGCCTGCAACGCTGTATAGACGGTACGGTATTTACGGCGGGTTGCATCGTCCTTATGTTTGGACGCCCAATAGCCATCCAGACGGGTAGAAATAATCGTTCTGAAATGTTCCAGTTCAGCTTTGGCTGCTGCAGGAATATGACTGGCCAAATCAACAATGATCTTTTGTTCAATCACTTCAAAGGTCATGACATCGAGCAGCTGCTCCAGATCAAAAGCCCCGACCTTTTCTTGGATCCGCAGTGCATTGGCCACGGTCTGGGAAAGTGTATCGAAGGTTGGGTAGTATTTGGAGCTGTCTCTCCAGCGTGACAAAAAGGCTCTGGCTGTTGCACGGGAGCTGACTGATGACATCACCAGTTCTTGAGCCCATAGCGGTATATCGCCCAGGCTTTCACAGAAACCTGTAGTCATCAAACGGATAAAGAACGTACCGAGCTTGAATGGCACTTCCCCATTCAATTCTTCAACCGATGCTGGATAACCAATTTCCGCCTGTAATGCTGTGACTAAAGCTGGCACTAGTTGGAACTTTTCCAGTTCAGCAAAGGAGTCTGGATTTACTTCCAAACTCAGATTCTGCTGTACCATTTCATCTGCCAACGCCAGGACAATATGCATCAGCTCGGCACTGTCGGCCTTGACCACAGCCGCAATCATGGCCATGTCCAGATCCTGTGCTTCGGCATCTGGCTGGATATAGCGTTTTAACGCGCTCAGACGGGCTTTGGCTTTGAGGAATTCTTCACGTTGAGCCAGATGTTCTCTTAGACTTTGCTGTTGTAAACCAAGCTCATTGAAGATAATCGAGAAACGATCGGCATAGAAGCTGCGTGAATAGAGCTTGATGTCCAGTAGCCAGTCTTTTTCGGTTTCAGGCTCAGGACTAGGGAAATACAGCAAGTATTTACCCTGCTGATCCTCAAGTTCCAGTTTAAGCTTAATCGCAAGGCTGGATTCGTCTGCCATATTCAGAATCTGGACATCATTCAGTTTTAACGCCTTTACTTCTTCGCTAAAGGACTGTTCCGCATCGTACCAAAAGACTATTCGATGCTGTTCAGTATAAAAGGCTTGTTCCAGACCTTGCTGAAGTTGACTTAAGTTCATGCAACCACCTCTGCATGATCTAGTGTGGAAGAAAAGCTATTCATCACTTTTCCCCCGTCACTGCTTTCACTTCAGCCAACAAGTCCCCAAACTTGCCATAGTTCACTTTCACCCCATCATCCAGATCCAGTGAAATACGCTGATCGGCATAATGGCGCAGTTTTTCCTCAAAGCTACTCAGTTCAGCCTGTTGCTTATGCAAATCTTGCAGTTTTTTCTCGATGCGTTTGATTTCAGCCGCAGAGTCACTGCTTTCTTTTGCTGTTTCTAGAGAATTAGCATAGGCAGCCATTTTGGAAATCAGTGGCATCACGTATTCAGTACGCATACGCGCCAAGGTGCTTTCGTTATAGCGGTGCAAGTACACTAACGCCTGGAAAGCACCTTGTTTACCACTGCTAAATAACCAGTAGATCGGACGCTTTTTATAGGTCTGCATATGGTCTTTATAGAACTTGCTGGCTAAGTAACGGCGAATGGTATCTTCAGCGGTTTCACTGGCTTTTTTATCCAAACTTTCTGCGAGCCACTGCATATTGGCATCTAATGTATCTTTGCTCCAAACCGCAGTTAAAAACTCTCGAATACGATGGGTGGCATCGTCTTCAAACCAGTGCATTTCGGTGAGTGGAATAATACCGTCAGCATCGGCTGGGAATTTTTTATAACGGCTGGCATCAAAGTCTTGATTGCCTGCATGGGCATAGATCAAGCCCGGTTCGTCCAGGCTATAACGTCCCATCATGCAGCCAAGTGCATAAGAAACTAAACGCTGGCTGTCTTTTTCACGGTTGGCACGGGTTAGGGTGATTTGTTCATCCGGTACATCTGGTGTGAGTTCGTCCTGTAAACCATAAGCTTCTATAAACAGTTTATTGTTTTCTTCTTCCAGATGTTTCATTTCAGCGACGGCGTTCGCATTTTGCTGTTGCCATGTGTTAAACGCTTGTTCTAGGTTTGACTGCTGCGTACGAATGATTGGGTTTTGAGTAAAGTCCCATGAGGTTTCGTATGCATTCCAGTCATCTCTTGCAAATTTAATCATCTCCTCTACATTTTCTCTTGCCTGATTTGAGGCTGTGAAAGGAACATAAGGCAATTGAGAGATTACACCTGCTGTTGTATTCATAGTAGGATTTATTATTATTTTCAAAAATTCTAGTACAGGTGAATTCATAAGTCCTATAATTTCAAGGAGTTCATTATTTCTAGCAAATAAACTATCAGCTGCCTGATCAAAAATATAACCATTATCCATATAACGTACACTAAATGTCCCAGAGCCAATCATTGACCAAGATATGCCATTTCTAAAATAATATTGAAGATTTTTTATTGTTCGTGTTGGGCTACCATATAATTTTTTTGCAAGCGCAAACATTTCTTCACCATCATTTTCCCAGTTAACTAAATACTCATTATTTCCATACCATTTTCTAAATTCTCCACCTTTATTATACGGGAACCACTTTTTATTAGAATTTTTCGCATCTTCCCTATTTATAGAACCAAATGCCATTTTTTGATTAGATCTCTTTCATAAATCAAAAAACGATCTTCTTTTTGGTTAATATTTGCACTCCGGATTTCTTAGCATTCGTGCATAATCTGCGGATGAAATACATCGATTCAAACAAGCTTTCTGATCCTCAGTTCAAGCGATATACAGGCATCTCATGGTCAACTTTCTATTTGATGGTTGAGCAATTGCAGAAGCATGTCTCTGCCAAAGGCAGACCGCCCAAGTTAAGCCTGGAGGATCAGGTTCTGCTCTGTCTGAGCTATTGGCGGGAATACCGAACCTTATTTCACGTTGCGACGAGTTACGGGGTTTCAGAGCCCACAGCGTCAAGAATTGTCCGTCATGTTGAAGACTGCCTGATTCGGTCCAATCTGTTTAATTTACCCAAAGATTTACCCGAGGGCGAAGGCATCGACTGGAATGTTGTGATCGTGGATGCCACGGAAATTCCAATCCAAAGGCCTAAAAAAACAGAAGAAAAGCTATAGCGGCAAGAAAAAGACCCATACCTTTAAAGTACAGGCCATGATTCACTACAAAACTCAGCAAATTCTGAGTTTATGTACCAGTCGCGGTGCAGTGCATGATTTCGAGTTGTTCAAACGCAATTTAAACCAGATTCCTTTTGGGGCTTTTATCCTTGCAGATAAAGGCTATCAGGGGATTTATGTGTTGTATCCGAATAGCCTGTTGCCATTAAAAGCCAAAAGACACTGTAAATTGGATCCTGAATTGAAAATCTATAATCAGGAAATTAATAAAAGAAGAATCGGAATTGAACATGTATTTGGCAGCCTAAAAACCTTCAAAATCCTTGCTGAGCGTTATCGAAATAGAGGTAAAAGGCTTGGTTTGAGATTCAATTTAATCGCTGGAATCTACAACTTGGAACTGAGCAAAAAATGATTTATGAAAGAGGTCTATTGCTAACTTCTGCCCATCTTCTAATGAACTTATTATTATCATTTGTTGCCAACCCACGACGTGGTTCTGAAATCTCTCCTAAAAGCTTATTTCCAGAAAATAAATTTCGAGTCTGTATATTTACCCAATAAGCAATAGGACTACCAGGAATTTTCTTAAAGTCATCAGGTTTCGTTTTTACATTACGTTCATTTAGACTAGGGAATTGTTTTGGGATGCCATCTTCTGTGAGTTCAAAATACCTAAAGCAATCAAAATCCCCAATTAATCCATTAATTTTATTTTTCTGAAGAATAGAAACAGAAATACCAAAGCTAATTCCCATAGCTGTTGGACCTTTGCCGTCATAAGGTAATTGAATTAGGCTTACAAGAGAATTATTGGAAAGTAGCTTTTCACGCATCGCTTCATAAGAGGACAGGAACATCCAGCTTTGCATGGTCACCATGCTATTGAAACCACTGTCCTTACACCATCCAAAACCACGTTCAATAAACATGGCAAACAGATCTGACTTGCTGTCTGGGAATTTCTTTTTAGAAAAATCTTTCAGTGCTGTATTCATCCCCTTACCGCCCATATACGGCGGATTCGCAATCACTGCATCATATTGCTTGGCCAGTAATTTAGCTTGCTGGACGAGCGGTAACAGCTCCTGCGCTGACTGCTGTGCAAAGATATCCCCTAACGCTGCTGCTGTATTCAGCTTGCTTTCTAAATCAGGCAGCTTTTTAGCGAATACTTGAGGAATTTGAATCAAAGAACCAAAGGTTGAAGCATGTTCAAATAGGTTTAATAATTCTTTTAAATCCGCCTGTTCAATACCCGTACTTGCCAAATCCTGACTGAATGCTTCTAAACGTTCTGGCTGACTGTCTTGTAGCACAATAATATTCAGCTTCGGTGGATTGCCAAATAAACGGCGGTCATCCTCACGTGCTTTCATCAACAGCGTAAAACTCGCCAACTGTGCAGCACGAGTATCAATATCAATACCGTACAAGTTATTTTCCAGAATCAAACGTGGAATATCACGACTCCGGTAACCACGTTCCAGATAAATCGCTTTGAGGCAATCATAAGCTTCCACCAAAATATGCCCCGAACCACAGGCCGGATCCAGTACCGTAATACTTTCAGGATTTAAGGTATCGCCATCTTCACTGATACGCACATCAATCAGCTGTTTTAACTGGGCATTGACCTCATCGGTCTGTTCCGCTGGCTGAATATAGTATTCCCACTCACTGGCCAGGGTACTTTCCGGCTGTGCCATCATCCATAGACGACCAACACTGTTTTGCACCAAATACTTCACAATCCAGTTTGGGGTGAAGAGTTGTGTCGCTGCAGGAATGTCTTCACTCTTGACGACTTTACCAATCACCTGATCTTTCTTTTCAGAAATATAGAACTGATACAGCCAGCCAATAATCTGTACATCCGACCAGTCTTCTTCCGGAATGCTGCTGACCAGATCACGAATCAAGGAGTCGGTTTTGGTCAGGTTATCCGGTAATAACAGTTCAGATTCATCAGAAACCTGTTCGAACAGGAGAGGCATGACCTGATTCAACGCATGACATTGAGCCAATAATAGCTCCCGATACAGCTCTTCGTCTTTATTGCCATCCAGTTTGAGTTCAGCCACACGGCTGGCATCTAAACCCGGTAGGTCAATATCCAAGCATTCTTCCAGAATCTGCGGCAAGCCTGCACTGCCATCGGCACTGCTCAGTACACGGCGACCATGATCGAGTAAGCCTTTGCATTCCATGTAGCGAATCGCACAGAGACGGTTAAACCAGCTGTAAGCGATATAATCAATGGTTTGCTCAAAACTGCTGGTTTGAATGCGTTTGATCAGCTTGTCACGTGGTTTCATGACGGATAGCGGAAAAACCTGATCGCCAATCAGCAGCAAGTCGCCTTTCTGTTCTGCCGGTAAAATGCTGTCTGCGGTGATGCCGTATTTCGCGGCCTGCTTGCGCATCGCTGCGATAAAATCGTTACGTGCTTGCGGTGCGTATTTTTTAATATTACTGGTATTCATCTTTAAACCTTTAATTAATGACTGATGCCGATATCCCTAACCCAAGTTAGCGAATACGCACACGCTTTTTATCACCCACAATTTTTTTCAATTCAGCTTTGAGTGCGTCTACAAACTGATCTACTGACTCTTCTGTTTCCAGATAGACACTACTTGAGCTTTTGCTGTAAATGCTGGCGACATCGACTTCGACAACAGGTTTCGGTGGCACTACGGCTGTCACAGGCTGTACCGGACTCGCAGCAGGTGCTGATGTAGCTGGGCTGGAGGTGGTTGCAGTGTTGGTTACACTCTCTGCTTTGCTCTGAGCCAGTTGTGCCGCTTTGGCCTGACGCTGGATTTCCGCCTCAACTTCGCTCTCCAGCTCATACAAGGCTTCATCAAAACGCTCGACGCTGGTTTGGGTTTGCAGCATATAGATGGTGGACAGGCTAGTTTCCACTTCAATATCCGCTTTGAACAATTGCAGTGGGCGTAATAGCTTGTTACTCAATTCAGCGGTAGCGATGCCACTGTTTTTGATCTCAGCTTCTAACTGCTTGATCTTGTCATCAATGTGTTCTATTGCCTGATTGCGCTTCTCAGTCAGCAATTGCTCATTGACGCTTTCCACTGTGCGAACCAAATCAGCCACTTTATTTAACAGGCCATAGGGCGATTCAAGGGTGGCAATACGATGTAATTCGGAGAGGGCTTTTTTTGCCACATCATCACTGCCCAGCGCCTGTTTGTTTTTCTCAAAATGACGCAAGGCTTGCTGTAGTTGCTGCCAGCTTGGCATCTGATTACTAAAGAATTCATGAATGTCACGATAGTCTTCTTCCAGATCCAGATAGTCGTCCTTGTTCTCAACCACGACCTTAAAGAAATCGAAGCTGTCGCTATTGGTCAGCAGACGTTCCAAAGTGAGAATCGACTTTTCAATCACTTTCTTGCCCGGGAACTGCCCAACATCAGTTTTACTCTTATACGATTTAAAGTTGGCTAACCAATTTTTAAAATGTTGGGTATAGAATTCAAATAGCTCTTTTTCAGTCGCTGGTCCCATGGCCGAGAATAGGTCTTGGGTCAGTTGGCGTGCCTGTTTCAACACCTGATCATCAGTCTGGCGCTTTTTAATAATGGAAACATCACGGCGACGGCGACTGTTTTGTAAAGGCTCAAAGGCCTCTTTCAGCTGCAAGCTGCCGCCATTTAACTGCAGTGAAATCCGCCCCATTGCCGCCAGCTGACCCACCAGCAGTAAAATCTCGGCATCCGGCCAGCCATAAGGACGTTTGGCAAAACGATCCATCACATCTGAGACTAGAATACGCTCTGTACCAGTGGCCCGTAGTGCAATGTACTGCTCCACTTCCTGTAGGGCTTTGGGATTGCTCTGACCGCCATCCAGAGACAATCCGAGCTGCGCCATATCATCCACAGTCAAGACGGCGTTCAGTTCACGCCAGGCATCCTGCTGATAGACCTGCAGATAGCTCAGTTTGGTATAAGTATTTTCCAGCAGATAACGACAGGCCTCATCCAGCTTGGTGGTTGGACTTGAAGATGAAAGTTGTAGATGTTGACCCAAGGCATAACTTTCCGCCTCCAGCAACATTTCTTCGACCCGGACACGCAGACGTTTTTTACGCTCCTGATTCTCACGGCCACGGTCTGCCAGAATACGGGTGATATCGGACTGAGTGCCATCATCATTTAAGCGGATGAATTTATTGGTTTTCAGCCAGGTGCGCAGTTCATTAAAGAACTGTTTATCGTCTGCCAGTTTAAACAGCACTTGTCCTTCGGCCTGAGTACTTTTACCAATACAGTAAGCTTCACTGTAGAGGTTGTATTCCGTATCCAGCGGAGAAATGATTTCAACTTTTAAATCGCTCTCATACTTGCCATCCAGGCTATGGCTATCTAGGAAACGACCAATCTGATAGTCCATCTTGTTGGCTTGATGGCGGTATTTGTTCTGATCGCGCAGTAAATCTTTAAAGATCAGATTGGCTAACTCTTTATTTTCTTCTGAAGCTGCTAAGTCAGTGGCTTTAATTTTTCGAGTGATATCCCGCTCTTCATTAGTCAGGAACAGGAACTCATCGCCATTCCTAGTAATCAGGCTTTCTTTTTCCAGACGCTGCAGGCTCTCTTCAATCCGCTTGCGCAATGCCAGCTTATCTTCATCAATTTTCTCAATCGACAAAGTCACCAGGTTATCCAGCGTACCTTTGATGATATCGACATAGCGGATCATGAACAGGGTACGCAGCATCTGCACATCAAAACCATCCAGGGTCTTATTCTGCCCTGCCTGGTCGATGGTACGCTTCACTGCAGTATCCAGGAAACCTTCGACTGAAGTATAGAAGCGGTGGAAAGGAACCAGGGCACCGACTTCATCTGTAGCAATCGCATTCGCGGCCATCTGGAACGCATCCAGCATGGACCGTTCACCATAGGCCAAGTGTGCACCGGTCGCACCGACTTTACGGATTTCTTCAAATACTTTTTGCACCAGCTGGAAATGGTACGGCGCAAAAGGATAGTTATGAATAAAACTTTCTGGCCCCTCATAGTTCTTGAGGGTTGGACCTGAACGGTCAAAGGTAATCTGATTTTTTAAGATATCGCCCTTTTGCTCAAACACCGATCTGAGCAATGCTTCTGCTTCTGGGGTTTTGCGTAATAAACGTTTCTGGATGACTTCATCGGTATTGGAACTGGACAGTGATAAACGGGTTTTAAAACGTCCAGCAATCTTGGAGAAGTCATTGGCTTTGGAAGAAGACATCTCACCTAAAACAGCATCGATGTCTGCCTGTGAGGTGACGATAATCCAAGCGCGGCCTTTACAGATCGTACCCAGGTTTTCAGTAATGGTTTGCAGTGTCAGCATCAAGCGGGTATCGCTGCCAATAAACTGCCCCACTTCATCGACCAAGAACAACATGCGTTGCTGGGGTCCTTTGCTATCTAAGTATTCTTTCACCCACTGACAGAAGTTTTCAACCGAAACACTAAAGGTCTGCTCAGAATCCTCAAACCATTTATGCGCAGCTTCTGCTGATAAGTTGAGGGCTTGGGAAATCGCGGTTTCGACATCATCCTGATAGAACTGATAGCCGTCACGTTCTTCTAGCCAAGACATGCCGCTAGATTCTTCAAAAGCCTGTTTAAAGCGCTCATACACCCCTTTCTGGCTCAGGTGACGTTCCATATGCGCAATATGTGGATGGTCAGCACTAAAACCCTGATACTCGTTAAACACGCGTAAAAACACATTCAGAATCGGATTGCCGTCATCATTTGAACTGGCTTTACTGTCGATGTTAAATAGGATGACATCGGCATGATGGCTAACGGCCTTGCCAATATCTGCCCGGATAAACGCATCACGGATTTTGCTTTCATCAAAGAATTCTGCAGCACTGCGTTCGTTACCTTCCGCGTCACGTGCCACTTTATTGGCCAGAATATACGACAAGGTTTTCAGGAAATGTGATTTACCTGAACCAAAGAAGCCTGAAATCCACACACCGACTCGGTTGGCAATCGAAGGATCGCTTAGGTCTGTACCATAAGACTGGAAAAAGTCCCGAAAATGCTTTTCCAGCTCATTGGTGACCACGTATTCATCGAGTTCCTGATATACCGTGGTATTGTCATTCTGGTCTGCCTTGACCACCCCGTTTATCGCACGATCTAATGGCTTGTAAAAAAGTTCTTTAATGTTCATCTCAATCCATTCCCCCGAATTCTTATTTCTATTTGCCGTGTTTAAGGCACTAATCTGAATGCTCTGTAGTAATTGTTGCTTGGAATTTTTCCAAATAAACTCATCGCTTGACCGTCGTAATAGCCTGGGTAAAACAGCACCACTGGCTTATGCCCCAGTAACGAATGCAAACTATTCAATAAGTGATGGGCACGTAACAGTGGCCAAACCGACCCTACCCCAGTCATCAACACAATATCTTGCTCATTGGTGGCATATTTACTCACCAGATAAGGCGCGAACTTATCCATATGCAGTGGGCCCTTTAAGGCTTTGAGCAGCGCTTCATCGCCTTTGGCTTTTTGCATTTGAATGGCTTTATCGATGAAGTTACGCTCAGCCAGATAATCCACCACGGCTTGCAGCAGGTTGATATTCACCACCTTCAGCTGACTGTATTTTTTCTCTAGCATCCCTTCGAGAAAATGCAGATATTCGCGCACCCTCAACTCATCTTCAGGTGCATAATCAAAAATCCAGAAGCCAATTTCATTGCCTAATCCTTGTCCAGTGAGAAATTCGGTTGAAAGTATTCGCTCTGGAATCTGGTTCAGACGCTCATGTATTGTTTGACTCATTGCTGCCCCTCTACAACTAACGCGTCCATACCGACACTTCCATAGATCTTTTAATGCGTTGTTTATAATGTTCTTCCAACAGGCTACGCAGCTCTGCTCTGACGATCACGCGCTGCAACTCCAGCTTACGGGTACTTTTTAAGTAACCGGCTTCTGCCAGCATGCGAAACACCACCTGCCCCATTTTTTTCTTGCTGGACTCTTTCCAATCACAGATATCCGGATCGCGTTGTGAGCGTTCATCCAAAAAATCTGACCAGATATAACCGTCCAAGTGTTGCGCCTGGGAGATATAGGCATCCCTCATCACCGTTTCCATAAACTCAAGCAGCAACAGGTTGCGTTCCAGTGCGCCACAAAAAGCCACCTGGGTCGCCAGCTCATCATCCCCATCACGCAAAGCTTTCCAGAAATCAGGCTCTAAGCGCTCAAGACGCTTACGAATGGCAGTGGCGTTACGTTGGGCTGAAGCAGGCGTTCTTTTTTGCAGAATATTGTCAATCTGAATTGCCTGATGCCATTGTTCTGGAGTCGCTTCTCGTAATAACAGATCAGCGATCAGCCGGCTTTCACGCACCATCAGGGAGCCACCAATCAGGTCACTGTCATAATGAAATTGTTCTAACATGGCCAATCTCCTATGAGGCCTGATCAAACAGGTAAGACGACAGCTTTTCGATATCTGAGCGTTGTAGTACCAAGGGATATTTCAAGGCATCATCCGCCTCAGCCAGCGTGATCGCGGCCTGATATCGCTGCAAAGTATAGTGAGCCAGGGCTTTTTTCACCGGAATCTGTAATCTGCCATCAGGCATGCCGAAGTCTTTTTCGACCAGCGCTTGTTGTGATGAGTTCAATTTTGGATTAGGGATCAGCGTCAGTACAATTTCTTCATGCCATTGCTGATCCTGAGCAGGCTGTACTGACTCAATCGCCACCACAACAGGTGTGCGATCAATTCTGGAGAGTAAAAAGTCCTTAAACTGCTTGCTCTGATGGCAATAGGCACGGACATGCCAGCGAAAACCGGTATACACCAGGGTGTGTGGGGAAATGATGCGCTCATGCCACTGCGGATTCTGCATCGAGGCATAAATCATTTTTAAAGTGTTTTGGTTTCGGCAGGCACGCAAAACTTCCCGAATCACTTCAGGACGTACACTGCGATCAGGTAATTGAACTGCTGCAAGATTCGGTTCTGGTGTCGCAATCAGGGTATGCGATTCACTAACCAAACCTGACAGCATATTGAGATATTCATTGATATGCGCTGTAGTCAGTACAGGCTGGAAGCTGGCTTTAGGCACATAACCCTTGACGGAGGGGTCATGAATCAAGGCATCTGGGTTATACAGCGTATTGTAACGCTTGATATCCGCAGAAGCCTGCTGTCGACTAAGTCCAAACCAGCTCATCAAACGATTGGTAACCAAACGACCTTCCCAGTATGCAAGCAGCTCGATCGCTCGCATTCGTAGCAGGACTTCATGCTTATCTGTCGTCATATACCAATCAGTCAATAAATAGCAGCTTTAAGATTACCCTACAGCAAATATACAGTAAACATTTTTGACGGTATTTAAAGGTAGTATTGCAATCATCAGATAAAAAATATACTAGTATCCTGATGATAGCCGTCAAAGTACGATCTCTAGCAGATCATGGATCCTGGTATAGCGCGTGAATTGAGCTAAGTTTTAGAATGAGAGAAATATGGGTTTTAGATTTCGTAAAAGTATTAAATTATTCCCGGGTTTTAAAATTAATCTAACCCATAAAGGCATCAGCAGTGCCAGCATTGGCAAACCTGGTGCTTCTCTAAATATTGGGAAAAAAGGTACGCGAACCAGTGTCGGCATTCCAGGTACGGGACTATCTTACTCTAAACACCAACCTTACTCTAAAAAGACCCGTGTTCCACAACCGACATCGCTAGAACACACGGAATATAATCCTCAGAATTTAGAACAACCGAAGACAAAGATCTGGCCTTGGATTATTTTTGGAATATTGTGTTTTATTGTGGGTGCCGTCATTTTTTAGCAAAAACAACATTGTATTTTGATCAAAAAAAAATGCCCACATGGGTGAGTGGGCAAACTAAGGATATTAAGATCCTTCAGAAACTACAGCGCGATTCTCGCTACTACTCTATCTGTTATTTAAATCAGCGACTGTGGCTCACAGCATATTGCTGATCGCACAGCTTAAAAGTAAGTTTTGTTGTAGTTTTAATGAATTGCGGTTTTTTAAAGGAGCTTTTTTATAGCTTCATTATTTTGTGTGTTTTTTTTAATTATTCAGACTATTCTAAATAGTCAGTACGTAATAGTATCACCTGTTGATCTTGGTATTGGCGATGAATGGTTAAATCCATTTTAGCAATTGTTTGTGAGGTTAAATCTGACGGCTCACGTACTAATAAGCCTTGTAATGTTGTTAGTAAACTTTTCATTTTGCAATCCCCTATTTGATTTAAATCAATCACATGAATAGTACTATTTTGTAACATCAATATTTCAATACGATGAATCAAGGTGATATTAAAAGGACTGCCCCCTGTATATATAGAAATCAGTCCTTAAAAACGGCTTAATCAACGATCCAACTTTATAGAATCGGATCGTTTAGGCGTTATGTTCAGGTTAAGAACAAGAGTATTGACTAACCATGACTTGCAAGGCTGGTTAGGGTAAATCAGCCAGACCCAAGCCATATCTTGCTGATAGATGAGTACAAAAGCTCGTCAAACAAATCCGCTCTAGTCTCCTCTAAGCTGATATCTGATTTTCTTCTATTACAGAGCAGATGAACCAGCAGACCATTTTCTAGCACACCTTGCCCACCTGCGGCTTTGGCAATCCTATGATCCGATTCAGTAGAATCGAGATAGATTAATCCATCACAAATGGGGCAAAAGTTATGATTACCCACTAGAAAATTATGCTTAAGCAAATTTTTGGTTAATGCTGAAAAGGCCTTGGGCTTTGATCGAGAAATTGGATTGTCGATGCCTACACTCCACTTTATTTATTTTCAGACAGCAACCAATCAAGAGCGTTCATTTTTACAATACCATTATAATTGGCTTCAGTCCCTATGGTGTCTAAGGTAAGTAAATACTTGGGATATGAATCAGAAATTTTCTGTAATGGACGTAACTCTCGGGTGAGTGTCTCCTCATTGAGCGTTTCTAATGCCACCTGATAATAAGTTAAATTCTGTAAAGTATCGACAGCAACAAAATCAATTTCATATTCATCAACCCGCCCTACATAGACCGTATAGCCTCGTCTGACAAGCTCAAGATAAATCACATTTTCTAAAATATGACCTTGATCAGCATTAGCATCAGGCAACATAATCCGGCGCAATCCGACATCAACTAAATAGTATTTTTCAGAGGATTGTAATAACTCACGCCCGCGTACTTTAAATTGTGCGGCGCTATAAAATAGCAAACTGTCCTGTAAGCCCTGAATATAGCGTTTTACTGTTTCAAATGAGATTTTAACCCCACTTGAAACAAAGGTATTTTTAATTTTATTGATGGAAATGGGTGAGCCTGTCACGCTTGCCAAATATCTTGCGACACGCTCGAGAGAGTTAATATCGGCCGTATTCAAACGGGGAATAACATCTTTAAACATTACACTGGCATAGACCGCTTGCAAGTAATCATAGGTTTCCTGCTGGCTGGTCATGGCAAGCGTATAGGGGAAACTACTGTGCGTGTACATGGCATACAAATCACGATTGGATAATTGTTGGATGATCGGATTATTTTCAATATGCCACTGTTTAAACTCTTGGAATGAAAGGGGTAAAACATGTTGCTCGATATAGCGTCCTGTGAGTAAAGTCGCAAGTTCTCCACTCAGAAAGAATGCGTTTGAACCTGTAATATATAAATCGATATAATCTCGAACATATAAAGAGTCGACTACTTTTTCAAAATTAGTAACATGTTGTATTTCATCTAAAAAAACATAGTTTTTTTTGCTTTTATCAACTTTAGACAGTACATAATCATGTAGTTTACGGTAATCTGTGAGTTCTTCAAATTCCATAAATTCGAAATTGATAGCAATGATGTTTTCGGCTTGTACACCCTGTGCTTTTAGGTCTTGTTGAAACATCGCTAACAAGGTGGATTTTCCAGAGCGACGTACACCCGAAAGCACTTTAATGACATCACGGTCTTGCCATGTATTCAGAAATTTTAAGTAGCCATCACGTCGAATATTAGCGCTTCTCATTGTTTACACTTGAAATCTAAATTTTTAATTAATTCTATCAAAGTTTAGAACCTAGATGTAAAAATATTCAATTTTAAAAAAAGTTTAAAGTTTAAGTGAAACATTCAAAGCTACTGTTGAAGCATGCAAACAGTAGATCTGATAAAAATCCAAATTCTGTCTTTTTAATTATTTTCCATGTCATGTTATGTCATTGATGCTGCGACTTAACTGCTATATAAATTAAGTGAAAAGTAAAAGGAATTAATATGTTAACTAGAGTGGAACTCATTTTTGTTGTGCTGATGGTCTCAGCCTTAATCCTAATTGCTTATGAAATGCTAAAAGGTTTATTTTAGAGCATCTATACAATTTTTGATCAAAAAAAAGCCCACAGAGGGAATCTATGGGCGAAACTAAGGACCTTGACGGTCATTCAGAAACTACAGCTAGTTTCTGGTTGTGATTCTGGACTGAATTAAAAATAACCACATTGGCTGAATGTATCAAAAGTTAAATCATGTGATTAATCATTGATACATCTGCAAAAATGAGCTCATCGCTCTGTTGATTAATACAGTAATTCACCAAACAAATCCGCTCTAATCTCTTCCAGACTCAGATCTGATTTCATTCTATTACAGATGGGATGAACCAACAGACCATTCTCTAGAACGCCTTGCCCACCTACGGCTTTGGCAATCCTATGATCCGATTCAGTAGAATCAAGATAGATCAATCCATCACAAATGAGGCAAAAGTTATGATTACCCACCACAAAATTGTGCTTAAGCAGACTCTTGGTTAATGCCGAAAAGGCCTTTGGCTTTGATCGAGAAATTGGACTAATCGACTCCACATATCCCACCACATTCTTGACTACTGCATCATCATAACCACCCAAAAATCTTTCGACATAAAACTCGTTAAAGTTTATGTACTTGAAGGCCTTAGACATGGACAGAATAAAGGTATTCAGGCATTCCTTATCATCAAAATCAACTTCCATTTCCAAGCTTAAGCAAATAAAGGCTTTATAGACAATTTGTAGCCGATCATAGCCCTTGATACCACTGCCGAACTTGCCGACCGTTTCGGTGGTCGCCACGGGGAAATTGGCGATCAAGAACTCAATACTACGGCGTATCCGGGTGAAGTCCTTGAAACTAATCTTTCGATGATGAATCTGCATGCGGCTTTCATGAATTTCATACACAATTGAAAACCATGCAAGAAAAGAAGTAATCTGAAAACGCTGATCCTTATAAAAATATAAGTATGGATGTAAGCCCAAACTCGGAACCCCAGCATTTTTTACAGGCGTCGCTATCCTGCAAAGAATGGTCAACAGATGCGACATTAGGTTTTCAACGCGCTCCCCCTGATTCAGACTCATAATATTATGAATCTGATCACCCGCAATGATATTCATCAGCTCATTGACCAAGCCAATTTTTTTGCCATGACTCATTTCATTGTCTAATAAAATGGTCGAAAAAAGTAGCTGGTGGATCCTCTCCCCTAACTCAATCAACTCATTTAAACGTGTATATTGGAGCTCTTCTAGGTTAGATTTATTGTCATTGATATAACAACAGGCATAGATCGCATAATACGCGTCACTACCGCGATTTCTGAGGTGATATTCCTCATATTTATCTAAACGTTTAGTATCTGAGTTAATCGATTGAAATACCCGTCGCGCATCTTCCGGGGTCCCCAGTACCTGCCGGAAACTGATTTTAATATCGCCTAATTTCGATTTTTTTTCTGCAAATTCGGCATCAGTACAAATTTTTTGAAAATCAGCAAGATCTCCTAAATAATTGCGGAGGTAACGAATATCTTGTTTTTGTTGATCATTGAAATTAGGTGCTTGAGGGACTTGCTCATCCGCAAAATATCTATTGATCCACGCATAGATACAGGAAAGACGATGTGCTCCATCAATAATGTAAATATTGCTGTGTATATCTTTCCAATACAAAATGCATAAATTGATGTTTTGATCTTCTGTGCAATCCTCAATAAAGTTTGCAATTTCTTGCACGCTCCAACATTCCGTAGAACGCTGGTTATCCGCCTTAAATAAACATTTGATGATTGGATGCTTTTCAAAATCAGTCAGTGCCACTTCAAAATTGTCACGCTGCATTGAAGGTGACATTTCTTCTGGCAACATGACTTTACGCTGAATAATATTGGTCAATAGTCGTGTAGAACCCATTTCTTATTTTCTCCAGGCAACACTTTCCTACTTTCGCTCAAGTACGAAATTTGAAAATGTATATAGTTCGATTTGGTTAAAGCTGTGAATTAAATGACCGTCAATATCCAGTCAGCGCTAACAAAAGAGACCTAAGAGAAATGGGGGGATTAGATAATAAAATCTTCATGTTTAGTACCTGTAGTTTAGAGTTCACTATCTACAACCATCTTTTCCACGAGATGGAGGTAGACCAAACAGGGGTGGAAATACCGCACTACAGAAGACGGCCAGTCATAGACTGCCCTGCCTGGCCTACCATAATGGCAAACTAAGCATAATAAGCACAAAAAACCGCTAAAGCGGTTTTAATGCTTCTGTAGTAATTTTCAGGTTTCCACGCCCGATTACAGATTTTGCTGTAACGTAATTATCATATGGGTATCTTTTTCTTTGGTCAAACCAAATTAGAATTTTTTATTCATTTTTTAGTGATATTTTAAAATTGAATGCTGGCTTAATTTTTTCAAAATTTTAGCCGAAAAAATCCCTGTATTTTACCTACATACAAGGATCCGTGTTTAGCTCAAAATCTATGCTGCATACTTATAGAAGGATTACCTAAGCTAATTAATTTATCTTCTCCATTTTTTGGTATCTCATTAAAATCTAAAAATAATCATATTGGTGGACTCCCAAGCCTTTGCTTTGTAAAACAGCAGTTTTAAAAAGCAAAGGCTTGGGCTATTTTTCTGAAATATATTTGCTTAGGCTATTTAAAAATTAGCTTATAAAATCAAACCAAAAACACAACCAAGTTTTCTATGCTGTATTTAATATTATAAATCTAGCAAAATTAATTTTTTTATTTATAAAAAATAAAAACTAATTTCCCTATTTTACAGAATAAAACAAATCAATTTATAGGGTAAATAATTTATATTAACTCACTAGTCTATAAAATTTACCTTATATATAATTTTATATTTTATAGATTAAATTTAAAAAATAATATCCGAATAAATTTACAAGAATAATAAAAAAATACAATTAAATTTAATCTTATTTTCTCCTGCGAGTCATACAAAATCTTTTGTTTATTGAGTATTTTTTTTGATAATCTCTCATCTAGCCTATCCAGGCTATTCTCAAGAAAAAAATTATCAAAAATCAACCTCACAGAGTGTACACCTCGCGCTAAGTGTCCTTTTTTGACCAAAAAAAAAAGAAGAAATTTACA
Source organism: Acinetobacter lwoffii (assembly GCF_049367455.1). Taxonomy (GTDB): domain Bacteria; phylum Pseudomonadota; class Gammaproteobacteria; order Pseudomonadales; family Moraxellaceae; genus Acinetobacter; species Acinetobacter lwoffii_W. The sequence goes on along the minus strand of NZ_JBMPXW010000011.1, from coordinate 122,833 downwards.
TAAATAATGAAAAAATAATCAAACATGAATTACCTAAAGTTATATACCGATGTTTTTTATATATTTTTTTAATATAAAAAAACTGTAGCCCCCTACTTCTCCGGTAAAACATTTTAGACCATTTTCTTTTGACCCAGGGAAGGTACTCCAAGGCATTTCATCTTAAAAAAGATACTTTGTAGTACAATTTTTTGTATCAGATGATGCTTTGAATCTGCTTTTTTATTACTAATTTTATAATATTTTATTTTAACTTCAGTCCCTATTTTTTTATCAAAATCACTTGAACTTGATTTTTCTATATCTAAGTAGGATTCTACGTCCGAATATATTTTGGTAATAAACTCTACAAATGAATCGTACAATTTTAAATCTTTTTGACAGACTGCTTCAAAAACTAAAACTGATCGATCATTTTTCAATGAAATTTTATTTTCCAAAATATAATAAAAATTTTTAATTTCTTTTGGGGTAATTTCTTTGTCAATTATGAATGGATGGCATATTCCATATAAATACGACCAATTGATCATTCGCTCCCAATTTAAATCCATTTCTTGCAGATCACGCTCCTCACTTCTAGCTATTTCTTTATCTTTATAAATATAAAATTGTCTACTAATTGACTTTATTAAGTTAACAAGCTGGTCTTCAGGATTTATGATCCGGTCATTTGCTTTCCATTCCTGATATGATTCTAGAAATCTTTTTGGATATAAAAAACTCATTTGTTTTTTTTCAATTTCATCTTTTTTTAAGAATTGCTTTGGATCATTATGTTTTTCAAAAACCTTTAAAAAAAACTTAGATTTTTGAAGAATGTTAAAAGCTGATTCATCCTCAGATATCTTTAAGGATTTAAATTGAGCATTAATAATTTTGCTATTTTTTAGTAATGCACCAATCAATTCAGGCTGATATTCACGTTTTGCTGTATAAAACATGTCTGCAATTAAAATATTAAGATGATGTATATAGCTAAGTTGACAAAAATAACTAATGATGCGAAAAGGTTTTTTTAGTTAACAGATGTTCACACATGCCTAGAATTGTTTCTGTACCACTTAGTTTAGAACAGCGAGAACGACTCATTTTTCTGGTCAAGCATGCAAAACATTGGCGTGAAAGGCAACGTGCCCAAACTATTCTCTGGCTTTCCGAAGGTAAAAGTGTTGCGGAAGTTGCCACTCTACAAGAACGTATCCCAGAAACCATAAGGCTACAACGCCGACGTTGGGAATTGTATGAGCTTGAATCGATTAAAGAAGGTCATCGCTCAGGTCGACCCAATACATTGATCTCAGACTATCAGGCGAAAATCCTAGATTGGGTCAATACAAGTCCACTCAATGCAGAACAAATCCGAGTCAAACTACATGAAGAATACGAAGTGTCCGTGTCTGTTGAAACCATTCGTAAGTTTTTACGTGATTCAGGTATGGTCTTCAAGCGTACCCGTCATAGCTTGAAAAAAAAGAGATCCGATTGCATTTGAACAAGCAACACAGCAGATTGAAGAATTACGAGAGCAAGCGGCACGTGGTGAAATTATATTAGGTTATGTTGATGAAACAGGATTTTCATCTACACCTGATAACCGCTATGCGTGGACAAAGATAGGTGATGTTCATGCGGTTGATGCAATAAGATTAAAACGAGTTAATGTCATGGGGTGTTTGCTTTCAACGGGGAAACTGGTGACAAGCTGTTTACAAGAGTCAGTGACAAGTACTTGGTTTTATGCCTATTTAACTGGAATAGCTCAACGAGTAAAACAGACATATAACCTTCCATTGGTTCTTATTGTTGATAATGCCTCGATTCATAGAAGTAAAAAGATGGCTGATTACAGAGAGCTACTTAAAACTAACTTTTCGACGAATCTGTATTTTATTCCAGCTTATAGCCCTGAGTTAAATCGAATCGAGATGGTATGGAAGCAGATGAAATATTATTGGCGAGATTTTCAAGTCATGACAGCTGACAAAATAGAGCAATGGGTGGAGAAAGTATCAAACCAATTCGGAAAAGAATACATGTTTACTTTTTAATGACAACTTACTTGCGGTCACGTTAAAGTCTTCATGTCCCATTAGATGTGCTAAACGTTGCCATACATCTGCGCTATGTAATGATGCATGATCGATATTTTGCAATATATGCTTTTTAAGCCTACCTACAAACCTAGAGTCATAGTCAGTAAAACTACAGATAAGCTGGTGGCTGCCTTTCAATAAAATTGCTAAGTGTGATGCAGCACTATGCCTAAATGCGTGAAATGTATATGAATGATCACTTGTCCCTAATACCAGATTAAACAAGCTCCTAGTGATTTTTGATAATTCTTGATTTTCAAAGGTGAAGAGTAATGTATTCTGTACTTGTAATTCCGCTTCGCTCAAAGAAGCAGCTAAATATTTTTTATAAAAATCACAGAACTCTTTAAATTCATTTGGATTTAAAAAATAGGATAAATCAAACTGACGATTTGCATTTTCGTTTTTAACATTACGGTGAGAGTTGGAATGAATTTTTAAAACCAGATTTTCAATATCTGAATTGGATGATTCATTTGAAGTCGTATCTTTAGGATCTGACTTTGCTTCGTAATGTAAACGATTATTTTTAAGATGACTTCGAAGCTGTGCAGAGTCAAAATCATTGAGACGGATGCCTGTCACTTCATCAATACGCAAACCTAGTCTAAATGCAAGTCGATAGACCCATTGCAATGCAACTATGTCATTCCCTGAAATGCCTAAAATATGTGGATAATTTTTCACAATTTTCATCATTAATTCAAACATCTGCGGACTAATGGTCCGTGTTTTTAAAAATTTCCCGCTGTCTCTCTGATGTTCATACAAGTACGCTACTACTGGTGCATCATGCTTGTTGACCAAATACTGATGAAATGTTTTTAACCTCGCGAAAGAATAGCCAGAGGTGTCGTGCTTTTTATTATCATTTTTCTCAGCGATTGTTTCCTGCTTTTCCTGATCTTTCATTGATTTTTCTAAAATAAGGTACTCATACATTTCTTCAAATTGTTCTTCGATGGCATTATTCAAATTTATTTGGTATTCTAAAATGTAAATTAAAAAGTCAGAAACGAAGCTGTGATAATAACGTTTTATCGATGCCACCTGAAGTGATGCTTTACCAGAGCCAGAATTGTAACCTAGCTCATACTTTAACCATTGGCATATCCGTAAATGTGCGATTGCCACCACATAATCAATATATTCCCCCTCTCCAGCTTCATAGGAACGTATATCGCCCTCTGATTTATTAATACTTGCGTTCAAAGCTTCATTAAACTTGGCTAGTGTCAACTCTTTACCATCTTCACTAAATGATAAAAGCAATGATTTTATATCATTACGTTTACCCATCCGTTTATCATTATAAACTTTAACGTTCTGACCACTAGTAGAAACAGAAAGCTCTACAGTGTGATGAGTATTTTCAATTCTTTCTTGAATCGTTTTCCAGGTATCAAGCTGATGATAAATAGCTATATGCTGTTCATATATCAAAGGCGTAGTGATAATTTTGTTATTAAGTACACTTGTACTCAATAGATCTAAATTTGGAATCTCCTGCCAAAGAACATAATCAATATGCTTGAAAGCAGAAAAACGACGTCGCCCAAACTCTTTGATAAATTGATGATCAGGAACAACATCTTTAAAATGTGCTTTTAGCCGCTTATAAAGTAAATCTTCCCGCTTAACTTTTTGATCTTGATCATCGTGTGTTTGCTGCCAAATACTAAGAGGCGATGTAAACTGTAATGCATAACCTTGGTTACCATGAAGATGCTCTCGGATACGCAAATAACAAAGCATTGAGATTGCGTTAAAATATATTTGCTGTGTTTGCCATAATTCCACATCTCCTTGGCTATCATAACGGTAGAAATTGCCATATTTTTGAGATGAGAGAGTGTATGAGAAAACGTAGGCATGATTCTTTGAACCAGAGTAAATTGGCAGTAGTCCACTGTCTAGATTCATTTCAAAAATTGCATCATGAATTGCAATAAGCCGTTCAGGATGAATACATCCTTGATCGAAAATTAATGATATACATAGACATTCAAATAATATGTTTACTAAGTTTTGCTGAGCTTCAACTGTAGATTGTAAACTTATATTTTGAGTCTTTTTATTAATAGAATAGCTCCACTTTTCATAAAATTTTTCTTTAAAATCAGCAAGAATAGCTCCATTACACAACTTGTCCTCTGTTAAAGTATTATCGCGGCGCGGTAATGTTGCTATTTTCCAATCTGGTAATTTAATATCGTAAATTTTTGCATGATCTGGATTTTTTTTTTGCCACTCCTGATACTCTTGTTCACAAATAATTTTAAAGTGTTTAAAACACTCCTTGAGGTAAGAGCGGAAATATTTTTTGAGCTGGGAATGCTCACAAACTTTTATTAAAACTTGCTGATAGTTTGTAAATTTATCAGCAATTCGTTGATCAAGAAGTTCAAAATCAATCTCGACACCATTCACCTTTTTCTGAGTATATTTATGATCAATCAGCTCAGAAATTTGATTAAAAATTGCTTTTGTTTCTGTTTCAATCGCATTTTGTAATTGCTCTAGAATCTCTTGATTTAGTTCTTTGTTAATCACGCGATTTTTCCTGGGTAAACAAGTCTAGCTCCAAAATTTCTAATTTTTTCAGTAACGCTTCAACCTGTTGTTGAATCTCTGTTTTGTAATGAAAAGGACTTAAGGATGAAGTATGGCCAAACCCCATGGCAATACCATCATGTGCATAAAGGGTATTATGAATATCACTGCTGAGTTCAAGATGGTTTTTGCTAAAATGCCTTGGCCAGTTTTTATAAATCTGAACTGTTTCTTTCAAGTAATGCGTCACAAAAGCTGCTGACATTGGTGCCAAAGTAAGATTGTCTGCTATCTCTATAAAGTCAACGCTATGCTTTTTGGAAGTCAGTTGAGGATGGATAAGAATACACAGCATGAATTCATTTTTTTTCCACTGCTCCTGCAGATATTTCATGCCTAATGCAGTGATTGTCTTATCTATATACTCTCTGTATGCATCAAAATGCTTTTGCCAATAACCTACTACAGGCACTAAACGACCTTCTTGTCGTGAACCAATTTTTTTGTCATGAATATAGATAAATTTTGATTTTGAATCATAATTTTTGATCAAACCTGGCATACCCATCGTGGGTCGTACAGTGAGGCAAATTAAAGACAGATGCCACATCCAAATGCTATAAGCATTTAATTTCTCAATCCGATTGGCTTCATCATTCGTTAAAGTAGTCTGTACATAAGCATAAAGATTTTTAAAAAATTGAGTTGCTGCTTTGATAGTCCAGCAACGCTGACTACCTATACGTTGTTCTCGGTCAAAGATATAACCCGGATGCTGCTCTTTTTTCCATAGATCACCTTTTTTTCGGTTTATTAAACAATCAATGTATCTTTTAAAATGTCTATTTATCTCTTCAATATTACGCCCTTCATAGGACCAATTAACCACATGATTCGTATCGTGATTTGCCATTAAGTGTGCTACGAGATCATCACCTGTCTGCATATTCAGATGGAAATATATTTGCTTTTCTAAAATTCCACATGAAATCTTGTCCAAATTATACGGTTTGAAAAGCTGCCTTAAAAAACGATTGTATTCAGGAACAGATAGTTCTTGAATAACATTTTTTTTTAATTGAATAATCCAAGCACTAGGAATATGCCATTTATAAGTGGATGCTTTGTTATAGCGCTGTAATTTATCACTCATAATGCCCGAATGATTTACATTCAACTTTGGATCAATCACCCAATAATAAGATACTTCGATTACTTCGATTACTTCGATTACTTCGATTACTTCTGTTTCTTCTGCTACTTTTGTTTTTTTTATTCTTTTTACTTTTGTTTTTTCTAATATTTTTCCTTTTTCAATCAAATTATTAATATCTTTAAAGATAGTAGGACTCAGACCAGTCAGCAGTGACATCATGCCACATAATGCCAAAGAAGATTGATCATAAAAGATTGTACTATTTTCTTTGAGCATTTTATCCTGATAACAATCGTGCAATACGTTGTATACCTGATGTAATAAACTGGGTGCTAGATAAAGTGGATTACTTACAAATGGGACTTCACGTCTCTGAATAATTTTTTTGAGCTTTTCATCGGATATCATAGAACTTGCACGCTTACTGATATCATCATGTGTAGGATCAAGAATAGTTGCTGATTTTTCATCTATCTCGACTTCTGTGTCATCATTTTCTATATGAATAGGAGATGGCCCTGAGTGGTTTGTTACATCAATCTCCTTTTTTATTCTTTTTATCAAATCCTTGATACTAAGTTTCTTCGATGAATTTAATTCCCTGTTGTTAAGCTCATTACAGACAATACAAAATTGCTCAATGTAACGGTCTAAATCTAATGAGATGGAGTGCTTTTGCATCTCTTTACCAGTTAAAAATTCTTTAAAATTGCTGGTGTTAAATTCATCGATTTTTTTAATTTCATTGGTAATTTTGTCACATGGTATTTTTTTTTCCCCACGGTCTTTAAATTGGTTCTGCAGTAACAGTTTTAATGCATAACATAGTTGATTAAATTTCTTATGTACTCTTTCATCATCTACTATTCGCTTAAAATCTATCAGTTTTGTGTTGGTGATAGGCTCTTTATCTTTAGAACTAGAATTCGGTAAACTGATAAGTTCTTTGAGCATTTCACAAATTAATCCAGTCAACAGATAACCATACTGACGCCCTTCTTGTTCAATTTTAGTCCATTGAGTTAAACCAGCCAGAATTTTATGTTCCGTCACAATTCTCTTTTTTTTAATAGTAACCTGGATTTTTTCTGCAGCAGCATACAACTCATTCTTATTTTGAACGTCTAAATCTTTTAAAATAGCTTTTTTTTCACCAAGTGACTGATTTACCCACTTTTCCAATACTTTGATTTCTTCGTGTAGATCTGACAATCCATCAGTATTAGTCATACAGTTACCATAATTTTTCAGGGTAAAAATTGATTTTCAGCTTTCGTTCTAACCTGAGCTTGAAGTTTTTAGGCAAACCAAAATATTTTTTATAAGTTCTTTGAGTCAATTTTTTAACACAACGCTGCGGTTTTGACTCCACTCTCATATGTTCTGATAACTTCAGACTTAAGGCCTCGGACAATTGAGTAAAAAAACAAGTAAATAGCACAGCATGCACCTCTTTATGTTGGTGCTTTTTAACCTCTTCAGTTTCTTCAGGAGCTACATCAATTGTATCGAGTAACCACTTTAAAACTTCAAATTCATCAACGTCTTGATTGTCTTTTGCTGCCTGGTCAAGCATTTTTTTGATTTCATCATCCATCTTATTTTTAAGATCCAATACAAAATCTTGAATAAAGTCTGGTAAATCTAATATCAAAACGTAACTTAACTTGGTGAAAACTTCAGTTAGAACTTCAGGTGTTTTTTTTGCATGCCCAATTTTTTCTATCATGACTCTCTCAATCGATACTGGCTATACAAGCTCAATACAGTTGAAATGGTTAATTTCTAAATTTACTACTTAGGCCCAACAGAATATCTTTAGCCTAAAAATACCGATTATGATGTTATATGTTTATATCCAGCTAACACAGAACAGCTCAATGAGTTAACGTGATATATCACGTAATAACTTTACCATTTGATTTTCCAATATCAAAGTATCGCGATGTCTATATAAGGTTTATCAACAAATCAAAATATTTAAAATTAGGCTCTAGACTAGCAGAATAGATATGTTAGTCTAGAGCCTATTGCTATTTAAATATTTTAAGATTAATCAATGAGTTTCTGCATCAGCTGGAAATTTTATCGCAGCAACCGATGCTGCAGTTTAATCCGCATGCGCGTCTGTTCAAATATCGCTTAATTGCCTATTTAAAATTACTGGAACAACGTCGCACCCAAATCTTTGTGATTTTTCATGATGAGTTTCACTATCAGCAACAGGTGCTGGCCCTTTCAGCACCTACCCAGGAAATTAGAGAGCTTCTGAATGACACGCTTGAACAAACTCGCCAGATCCAGCAGCAAATACGCCAGTTAGAACGTGAAACACAAAATACCGAAAATCGCGGTTTTCTTAAACGGCTGTTTAAAAAACCTGAAAATCATGAATTAAAGATCAATGAACTCAAAAAGAATCTGACTGAGGTTCGCGATCATTGCTATCTCAGAATGATTGCCATGCAAAAGCAGGCCACTCAGGAAAGTGTGTATCTGGAAGCCAAGAATTTAATTCCGGTGATTGACGCTAAAGTGCGCCATTATGCTTTTGCCAATGGTGAAAATGGGGTGACACGTTTGCCACTTCTATTACAGTTACCCGAAGACCGGAATAGCTTCAATATGCAAAGCATTCTCGTGGCTTTAAATTATGAATTTCTGCTTTCTGCGAAAAGTTGGGGAATGTCAAAAAAGGCTTAGACAGGACTGAGGATATACACGTTACTCCATCATTAAAGAGCTTCTGTTTACTGCTCATTTAACAGCCTTTCATCCTCTTCACATTCTGTTCACGACTTTCGGCCTAAAGTATCAGCATAGACCTAATACGGATAGCCAATATGAAACATGTCAAAAAAATACTGCTAGCTACCTTGTCCTTACCGCTACTAGTTTTAGCTGGATGTAAAAGTATTCCTAGCTATTCAAGTGATTATGCAAAATCCAGAAACCAAATTCAGGGAACTGCGCTGGATCAAGCTAAAGCCCAAGACATAGGCATACGCTTTACCTCAGCATTTAATACTTTGGGTACACCTGCATTTATTGAACGAGCCGGATCACTCTATGCCGATCAGCTGTTTATTAACGATACCTTATCCCAATTTTCATCACGTCAAAATCTACTCCAACATTTTCAAGGGATGAACAAGCGTGTCAGTAACGTGAATGTCAAACTATTAAATACCTCCTATTACCAAGACTCTGCCTACGTGCACTGGCATATGACCTATGACTTTAAAATGTTTGGCACGACTCGAACTATGGATTCTTTTGGGATCAGTGAAATCAAAGTCAACAGAGACAATAAGATTATTTTCCAGCAGGATTTCTGGGATCCGGCCAATGGCCTGTATCGTTCTTTACCTTATGTTGGAGGAGCCTATTCATGGGTACTGCCATTCAAAAAGTAGTATTAAGTACGGGACTACTGATGCTCTGCAGTTTCAGTTCATGGTCACATGCCCAGAATATGAATCAGTGTGGTCGTGGTCCACTTTTGGTGGCTCAGAAACAGGTTGGCGTCGCCCGTTATTATGCTCAGAACTGTACAAAACCCTGGCAAGGCCAGAATATGCAGATTGATTTTTCCTATACACAGAATATTCCGGAATGGGCTTTCAAGCGTGCAGCGACCCATTTTCTGAAGCGTAATGAGCGAGAGTCTAAACACTTAATAGTATTAGATAGAATTACTCAGCTTTATAAGCCGGTAAAACCGGGTGATCTTTATCGTTTAAGCTATCAAGCCGAGACACAGACCCTGACCTTGATGCTGAATCAGCAGGTACTAGGCAATCTTCAGCATCCTCTAGCACAACAATATTTTAATATCTGGCTGGGTTCGCAGCCATTTAGTGCTAAATTAAAACAGCAATTATTGAATTAGTCTCTGCCGCTATGTCGAAACATTTTATCCTGATGGTCGAAGACCATTATGAACTGGCCTCTACCTTATGCGAGTTTCTGGAAGAACATGATTTTGTAGTGGATCATGCCCGCAATCTGAACGCTGCACGCCAGCTACTGAAACAGCAGCGCTATCATATTTTGCTTCTAGACATTAATTTACCTGATGGTTCAGGTTATGAACTGTGTGAATGGCTGCGTCATGAGGAAGGGTTGGATTTACCCGTACTGATGTTGACGGCGCGCGATACGCTGGATGACAAACTCAAAGGTTTTAATTCCGGCACGGATGATTATCTGGTTAAGCCCTTTGATTTTAACGAGCTGGTGGTTCGGGTCAAAGCTCTGATTAAACGTTCTTTAGGTGAGGTATCCAGTGGCCGGCTACAGATTCATGATCTGATTTTGGACCCGGCCAGACAGCAACTGACGCGAGCCGGCCAGACCATTGAATTACCCCCTATCCAGTTCAAACTCCTGAAATTGTTAATGCGTCATTCACCTAAGGTCCTAACCAAACAGGAAATCATGATGGAGCTTTGGGGAGATGCAGAACCGGAAAGCGATGCCCTGCGCAGTCATATCTATAATCTGCGTAAAATGGTTGACAAGCCTTTTGAGCAGAAACTGATTCATACCATCTCCGGTGTCGGTTTAAAGATTGCTTTAGAAGCCTAAGCTTTTCAGGCGAAAACCTCGTTTAAATACACCACTACAATCAGTCCGGTGGTCATTGTCAGATCAACATCCTGATGGGTGCTAAGATAATATTGCCGGTCAAACAGTTCCACCCGCCAGCCCAGCTGCTTGCACAGTTTCTGTACCAGTTGCAGACCAATGCCGTGCCCTTTGATTTCTAGTTGTAGTTGCTGGTCGGACAGTTCCTGAACTTTGGAGTTATTCGGTAAGGGAATACCCACTCCATTGTCAGCAATCAGCACTTTATTTTTTTGCAGAATGACATCAATTTCCGTGCCTTGCGAATAATTCAGTGCATTGCGCAGGATATTGCCAAACACCATTTTGGTCATTGACGGGTACATTTTACGCGGCTGTTCATCCAGGTCTTTTTGTAGGTCGATCTGCATGCCTTTGTTGTGGCTGACACTGTCCAGATCCTGTACCAGATTCTCCAGACATTCTGACAGCATAGTAGGCTCGGCTATCAGGGTGTTGGTGGTATTTCGGGCGATGGCCAGTAAGGTATCGACCAGCAGCTGCATGTCTTCAATAGTGTTGTGCAGGCGGGTAAAGGATTTGTTGTTACCATAGCGTGCCTGACACAGTTGCACATTGCCTTTTAAAATCGTCAATGGGGTGCGCAGTTCATGACTGACATCACCGGTAAACTCACGTTCACGCTGAATAAATGCACTCAAGACCTGATGGTATTTTTCTAATGCCTGCTTCAGGTATTCAGCTTCCAGATTGGAATCAGTGCGAATGTCCTGAAAAGGTGAAGCCTGATTTTTCTGATGTTCCCAGTCGATATGTTCCAGCGCATTGGCCAACCGGGTAATCGGAGAAAAATAACGTCTGGCGCGACGGTTCCACCACCACAATACGCTGTACAGCACGAACAAACTGACCATCAGTGGTGCCAGACCAAACAGCCAGACCAGTTTGTTGACGTTACTTTCGCCAAAGACCAGCAGCACATGCTGCCGATTTTTTTCACCGTAGACGGTCATGCGCTCTTTACCATCGACAAAATGCCGATTGACGCCCTGCTCGAACTGCATGTGCTGAAACTGCATAGGAGGGGTATCATACCAACGATAACCATATAGGTTTTTGGTGTCGGGAAGTTCGGCGGCCGGATTGCGTTCCAGCCGCTGCCAGTAGTGTGACATTTCCTGTTCCAAGGCGGTGCGCAGCAAAAAGCCTTTAATGACCCAGGCACTACAGGCAATGCCAATCACCACCGACAAGGCAATGAATCCGATTTGCAGCCAGTAGTAGCGGTTAAACACCTCACCCAGAGGATGATCGCGTTTGTCCCTAAACAGCTTTAACATTGATCAATTCCCCGTTGGCGCATCCGATTCAGCGTTTAATTATACGGCTTTCTTTTTAAACAGAAAGTGGCCGATCACCCACTCGTGTCCATGGTCATAACCGAATAATTCGGCACAGGCCATAAAGAAAATCCGCCAACGTTGCCACCAGATGGTAGCATCTGCGCCATAGGTCTGTTCAAACAGGGGCTGCAGCTCGGCCTGCTTTTGGTCCATATTCTCCAGCCAGGCATTTGCGGTGCGTTCATATTGGGTGCCGGCCCATTGCCAGTGCTGTTCCAGCTGCAAATGCTGCTGGAAATGCAGGAAAGTTGAAGCTGCCGGCATCAGACCGCCACTAAAGAAATATTTCGACATCCAGTCAAATTCATTTTTAACTTCAAATGGATAATGCAGGAAACGGTGACAGAAAATATGGCACCAGAGCAAGCCATCGTCTTTCAGCCAGCTGCTGATATTTTCAAACAGTTTCTGGTAGTTGCGCACATGCTCAAACATTTCCACCGAAACCACACGGTCAAAAGCAGCCGGTTCCAGTTGCAGTACATTGACATCACAGGTGACCACTGTCAGGTTCTGCAGTTTTTTCAGACGGGCCTGTTCCTGAATATACTGGCGCTGGGTTGAGGAGTTCGACACTACGGTAATCCGGGCGTTAGGATAATGCTCGGCCATATACAGACTGAGTGAGCCCCAGCCACAGCCAATTTCCAGAATATCCTGCCCGTCCTGTAGTTGCGCACGCTGGCAATAGCTGGCCAGTGCGGCTTCTTCCGCCTGATCCAGTGTGGTATGGTCATGTTCAAACAGGCTGGCGCTGTATTTCAGCTGCTTGCCTAGCACCGCCTGAAAAAATGCGGTGGGCAGTTCATAGTGCTGTTCATTGGCTTTGTCGGTCTCGATGGCAATTGCGCTGTTTTTCAGCATATGCAGCACATCCATATAACGCTGTGCCGCCAGTGCCGGGTCAAAGCGCCCTTCCTGTGCCAGACGTTTTTTGCTTAAAGTGCGAATGCCTGCGCGAATCACGGCATCGGGCAATTTACCCTTTTCAACCAGTTTTAAAGATTGTTGAATCATAAAGTCCATGTATTTACCTACTCTTTGGGTGGCCACGGAATAAACATTGAAGTTCGTCGTTGATAAGCTTTGTAATTTTCGCCGCGATGGGCCAGTGCCTGTTGTTCACTAAACGGAATGCCGGTAATGTAGTACAGAAACAACCACATCAGCAGCGGATAGAGCCACAGTTCATAGACTCCTGCCGCTAGACCGAGAACCGGATAGGCAAACCAGTGTAACCATTCAAAAAAATAGTTCGGATGACGTGAGTATTTCCATAAGCCCCGATCCAGGGTTTTGCCCTTATTCTGGGGATCCAGCTTGAAGCGGTAGAGCTGCTGGTCGGAAGTACTCTCCCCGATCAGCGCCAGCAGCATGATCATGCCTGCCACCAGTACGGTATAGGGGGTCCAGTCATTCCACTGCTGGACCGGAATATTAAGCAACTCCAGCATCGGATAGGAAAACAGTGCCACCAGCCCGGCCTGAAACATAAAAAAGGCCAGAAAACCGAGATGCTGATAATCTCCCATGGCCCTGCGCATATTGGCATAGCGGGTATCTTCTGCAGTTTCACTGGCATAACGGCGCAGCAGATGCCAGGTCAGGCGTAAGAACCAGATTCCGCTGAACACGCCCAGAAATACCCGGATCAGCAGCGGTGCAGTTTCCATGACCCAAGCAGGGATGATGACATTGAGTGCAATACAGAAACTCCAGGCCACATCCACCAGTCCGGCACGCTGGTTATAGGTCACTAGCAGCCAGCTACAGAACATGATAAAGACATTCAGCACCAGTAAATTCAGCAGCATAACAGCCCTCCTGTTTTATCTTGGCTTAGTAAGCACTGGCTTCGAATAACAGATGCACATCACTGATTACGCCTTCGCGGAAACCACCTTCGCAATAGCACAGATAAAAATCCCACATACGGATAAAGGACTCATCAAAACCAAGCCCCATTACCTGATCACGTTGCTCCAGAAAACGTTGGCGCCAGCAGTGCAAGGTTTGGGCATAACTCTGGCCGATATCTTCCAGATGCTTGAGACGCAGTTTTTGCTCGGAAGCTGCTTGGGTCATGACACTGATGCAAGGAATAAAACTGCCCGGGAAAATGTAACGCTTGATATAGTCCACGGTATTCAGGGCTTTGGCATAGCGGGCATCTTCAATGGTGATGGCCTGAATCAGTGCCAGACCATTCGATTTCAGCAATTCACGGCATTTGTTGAAATATATCGGTAAATACTGCTCACCTACAGCCTCGATCATTTCAATCGACACCAGCTTGTCATATTTGCCTTCCAACAGACGGTAGTCTTTCAGCTGGACATCCACGCGATGGGATAGTCCGGTTGCCTCTATTCGCGCGACCGCTTCATCATATTGTGCTTGGGAGATGGTAATGGTGGTTACCTTACAGCCATAATGCAGTGCTGCGTAAATGGCAAAACCACCCCATCCGCTGCCAATCTCAACTAAATGATCCATCGGTTTCAGCTGCAGTTTCTGGCAAATCAGTTCTTTTTTATAATCGGAGGCCTGTTCCAGACTCATGCCCGGTTCTTTAAATACCGCACTGGAATACATCATGCTGCTATCTAGGAACAGCTTGAAAAAGTCATTGCTCAGGTCATAATGCTCGGCAATATTTTTACGGCTGCCATCAATTGAGTTTTTGCGGGATTTGTACCAGGTCTTTAACAGGAACTGACTGGCCTTGGCCAGCGCATTCTGGTTCATCCGGTCCAGCACATCACGGTTACGCGCCAGAATGCGAATCACATTGACCAGATCTTCACTGCTCCAGTAGCCGCGAATAAAACCTTCAGCAGCACCGAGTACGCCATTACGGAACAGCAGATCCATCAGCCTAGCATCATGCACCTGAATCACGGCATACAAATCACTGCTCTCCCCCACAATCCCGTTCCAGGCGCCTTTAAAAATCAGCTGACCATGACGTAATTTCAGCAGATGGCGCAGTACCACCGGCATTGTGCTTTCTTCTCCCATAAACAGTGTTTTCATCGCAATGTGTTTCCTTTTTCTTTTTTAGGATGTCGGTAAAATGGAATTTTCTTCTTCCACAAGCGAAAGGCATGCAGATAAATTCCACCGACCATCCTGAAGGGCTCAAGAACTTTCAGCACAGCATAGCGATGCTGTTGTGAAGGAACTGTGATGGCTTGCAACGAAAATTGCATGGTGGCATCAAATTGCAAGATTCCTTGCTGAAACAGCTGCATATGAATCACATTGTTTTGATCGGAAAAGCTGAAGCGCCAGCGGTAATCCAGCGCCATCGGCATGAATGGCGACACATGAAAGGCCTTCTTGAAGTCAAACTGGTGACTCTGGTACGGTGCATATTCAGTTGCATTGTGCCGACAGTCGTGAATATAGACCTGACGTTCATTCCACGGTGTATTGGTAATTTCACTGAGGACAAAGATCAGCTGGTCGGTGGCATCAAAGACCAGATAAAACACCACAGAATTAAAGCGAAAGCCGAGTGTACGCGGCAGAGCCAAGACCCGGATGGATGCGGCATGCGCTAACAGGTAGTTTTCCCGCTTGATCAGCAGACGTGCGACCTTCTGCCGAATCGAACCACATTCCATGGTCAGAAAATCACGTTCGTCCAGAGTGAGGAAATTCCAGCGATTGCAAGACCAGAGCCAGGATTTTTGGGTAAAGCTTGAGAGCTGATCCGGATCAAAGTATAGATAGGTCAGCCGGGTCTTAAAAGCATGCGCTTTAGGCAAGAAACGGCGATGCCGGATTTCCGCAGAGGCAATCGCCAGTGGAAACATTTGCATCATATCCTCCTAGGCGGCCTGCTCGGTCTGTTTTAAGAGCTGATCGACCACCCACGCAGCGCTACGGGCACCATCTTCATGAAAGCCCCAACCCCAGTAAGCGCCACAGTATGAGGTGCGGTTCTGGCTATTGATCTCGGCCCAGCGTTCTTGTGCTTCAATCGCGGAGGCATCAAACACCGGATGACGGTAATGCCGTTCGACCCAGACCTTTTTAGGATCCAAGGCAAAGTTAGGATTCAGGGTGGCAAGAACCTGAGTCTTGCATTGCAGGTTTTGCAACTGGTTCATCCAGTAACTGAAACCATAGTGCATACCGCTGTGCTGGAATGGCGTCTGTTCAGCTGCCTGACTTGGGGTGACATGTACATGCCAGCTGGCCCATTGACGACGGGATTTGGGCATGATGCGGGTATCAGAATGCACCACCATGCGGTTAGCCTGATAGCGGAACTTGCCCAGCACGTCCAGCTCCTGCACTGTCGGGTCTTTAAGTAATTTCAGGCTGTCGTCAGCATGACTAGCAAAGATCACCCAGTCAAAACGCTCACTGCCCTGTGCTGTTTCAACCAGTACATCATTGGCACTACGGGATACCTGATGCACAGCAGTTTTGCGGAAAGTAATATTGGCCTGGGACTGAATCGCACGAACGTAGCGAGCCGATCCACCCTTGACTGTAAGCCATAAGGGCCGGTCTTTCAGTTGCAACATGCGATGGTGCTGGAAAAAGCTGACCACAAATTTATAGGGAATCTGTCCGGCTTGTTCCACCGGACAGGACCACAGCGCCCCACACATCGGATAGAGATGTTCCTGGCGGAAAGCTTCGGAATAGCCATGTTGATTTAAATACTCATCAATACTGAGCTGTGCATCGACCTGCTCCACATCCAGATCTTTATTCGCCGCATAGAAACGGAAAAGATCCGACAACATCGCGCGAAAATCTGCGTTAAAAAAGTTTTGAGGTCGGAACAACAGCGAGAATTTTTTTGAAGGATTGTACTGTAAGCCACTGACCTGATTATTCACCGAAAAGCCCATGTCACTGCTTTGCGATTGAATCCCTAGTTCTTTTAGCATCGAGCAAAACAGCGGATAGTTATGCTCATTAAACACAATAAAGCCACTATCCACCGCAACCTGTTCACCCTCGATATTCAGCTGATGGGTATCGGTATGACCACCAAAGTAGTTATTCTTTTCAAAGACTGTGACTTCATGCACTTTGCTGAGTTTCCAGGCAGCGTACAGACCGGAAATACCTGAACCAATAATTGCAATTTTCATGGTGATTCCTTCGATTGAATCGTGTGAGTGTCGGCAGTAGCAGCTTTTTAATGTTTTCGAGCCTGAGCGATTTTACTGGCTTCATAAATCCGTGCCGGAATGGGCTTGAGGCCCCAGACCAGTCCCAGCCAGGACATGAGTTTCAGCAAGTAATAGGTCACATCAATCTGCCACCAGTAAAAACCCTGCCGGGTACTACCAGCATAGTAATGATGATTGTTATGCCAGCCTTCGCCTAAGGTGATGAGTGACAGAAATAAATTGTTACGGCTGTGGTCATCCGTCTCAAAATCACGGCTGCCATAATGATGCGCCAATGAATTGATGCACAAGGTCGCATGGATCAATAACACCGTGGAAACCACAAAGCCCCAGACCAGCAATTGCAGGCCGGACGTCCCGAGTTGCGGCCAAGTGATGGCCAGCCATTCGCCTAGTGCATAAATCCCGCCCGCAGTCAGCAACACCACAATCAAACTAAAACGGTCCAGCCAAATCAGTTCTGGATATTTCAGCCAGTCCTTGATCACCTCTTTACGCGTAGCAAAATTATATTCATTCAGAAACCAGCCGACATGGCTATACCAAAAACCATGCGTGGATGAATGCGGGTCTTGCAAGGTATCGGTATAGCGGTGGTGATAACGGTGATGAGCTGCCCACCAGAGCGGACCACGCTGCGCACTCATGGTGCCCAGTAATACAAACAGGAACTGTACCGGGCGCGAGGTCTGAAAAGTTTTATGCGACAGATAGCGATGAAAAAAAGCCGTGATGGAAAACATGCGGATCAAGTAGAATGCCAGCATAAAGCCCAGTGCAAACCATGACACACCCACCCAGAACACGGCGAGACAGGCCAGATGCAGCAAAATAAAGGGAAAAATACGGACCCACTGAATCTTGCTGTTTTCAGCAGTCAGTGCTTCAGGCTGTGAGGTTGTAGACCAGCTGTCTATCCATCGTATCAGACTTTTCAACATGGACTCATCCTAATTTTAAGTGACTGTCTTTATTCTATTTGATGAGTCTAATCAGTCAGATATGAATTTTCTGTGAAGTGAAAAAAAGCCGAACTGTAAGAGTCTAGGCAGTTCGGCCAAAGGGTAGCAGATTAATGCGGTAATTTGATTAACTTTGTGATGTCGTAACCATAGTGTTTCGCAGTCTCCAGATACGACTGGTAGGTGGCTTCATCCAGTTGCGGTTCACGCGACAAAATCCACAGGTATTTACTGCTTGGTCCACCTACTAGCGCCACTTTATATTCCGGGTCAACTCTTAACACCCAATAATGACCTTTGGTAAAAGGCATCCAGCGCAAACCTTGCGGCAAAAAGCTGACCTTGAGTTTGCTGTTCCCTTCATTTTGTGGATAGGCAATACCTTCGGAGCTGATCATCTCTCCACTGGCAATACGGCAGCTATTTAATACCCCCATAGTCTGGTTAGCATTGACCCTATATTGTGCAGTGATATTGGATACACACTTACGCTGAAAATACATTGGTAGATGCGCAATTTCATACCACTTGCCCGCATACCGTTGGATATCTACCTGATCGACTGCCTGAGGTGTAACCGTTTCAGCTTGCGTAGTAAAGCTTAAGCTGATTATCGCCAGCGTTGTCGCTGCCAAAACAGACTTGAATAGCATCTTCATTTTTTAGCCTTGTTTGATTTTAGGCTTAAGATAACTCAATAGCATGTGAACAAAGCGTGAAGACGAAATGATGTGATTCAGCAGGAGTACTGTTGAAAAAGCCCTAGACTGGTTTCCGGATTAAAGCCATTCTTTGCTGTCATCTGCCACAGGGATACCATGCATCACATGCTGAATCATGGCATAGGCAATACTGCCCTTGAACGGAATTTCGGGTAACTGATCAAATTTGAAAAACTGCGCATCGCTCAGTTCATTTTCCTGAATTTGAATGTCCCCTGTATGATATTCCGCCTTGAAGGCCATCATCAGATTGCTGGGAAACGGCCACGGCTGGCTGGCCAGATATTGAATGTTTTTGATCTGCAGCCCAACTTCTTCTAGGGTTTCACGGCGGACTGCCTCTTCCAGGGTTTCTCCGACTTCAACAAAGCCGGCAATCAGACTGTACATTTGGGTTTTATTGCGGGCATTTTTTGCCAGCAGAATTTCATCTTCGCCCCGGGTAATGATGGTAATCACACAGGGATTCACCCGTGGATACTGGTTATAGCCACAGGATGGACAGACCATGGCATACTGGCTGGCGTGTTGCTGGGTGGCATGGCCGCATTTACTGCAAAAGCGGTGGTTACGGCGCCATTCCAGTAACTGTACCGCACGGCTGGCCTCTTCAAATTGTGGTCTGTTCCAGACTTGCACTAGTTGTCGGATCGGAACCAGCTGATAACCTTCAGGCACCGGTTCGTCTTCTTTCAGGTCACGAGCAATGATCTCGCCATTTTCCGTCAAGTTCAAGTCGTGCTGCAGTTTGGCTACCTGCGGCAACTGAAAATGCTCATCCACCAGTAATTGCTGCTGTCTAAAAATATACGCTTTTGAATGCATGCTCGTGAGAATTCCCTGATTAAAAAAAATCCCATACTGGGGATGTATGGGACAAAACTAAGGAAGTTTACATGGAGTAACTTCTATTTAGATACTAGGCGCACGTTGCCTGAATTACAACCATAATAATTTGTATCTTTTTGATTAAAATCACATAATTTTCACAACAATTATGTCTTCAGGAATAATGCGAAGCGAATTTCATCAACTGGATGTAGCATTATAGAGATGAACACTCTGTTATTGTAGCAATCATGATTCATGTGCAATGTCAGCAGATCATCTGGTCGGGTTGAATTTACTGAACATGCGGACTGATCTGTGTTTTCACAAAAAATTGAACTGTCTGGCTTTACACTAGACTATCTTTGATCGGGTCTGGAAGGGCTATGCGTTTCGGTTTAATTTTAGGTGACCAGCTTCATCATCAGCTCGCTACGCTTAAAGCGCTGAACCGTACCCGGGATGTGATCCTGATGGCCGAAGTGGTTGAGGAAGCGACTTATGTCGCCCATCATCCGCAGAAAATTGCCCTGATTTTTAGCGCAATGCGGCATTTTGCCAAAGAGCTCAAAGCGGAAGGCTGGCGTGTACGTTACCATGCTTTTCAGTACGGCAGTCCGATTCGTAGCCTGCTGGATTTCGTACAGGCACAGCAACTGCTGTTCCCCGTCACAGAATTGGTAATGACCCGATGCGGGGAATACCGCCTGCAGCAGCAGATTGAAAAGCACTGGAGCCAGCAGCTGCAACTGCCGGTACAGTGTCTGGATGACGATCGTTTTTTCTGCAGCCCGGAGCAGTTCCGGCACTGGGCCAGCCGCTACCAGACATTGCGCATGGAATATTTTTACCGGGAAATGCGTAAACAGACCGGTTATTTGATGCAGAGACAGCAGCCGCTTGGACAACAGTGGAACTATGACAGCGCCAATCGCAAGGCATGGTCAGGCACTCCACCATTGCCTCCAACACTTCATTTTGAACGCGATCAGATTGATCTGGATGTAATGCAAATGGTTGAGCGCGAGTTTCCGCTTCACGCTGGCAGCCTTGACAACTTCCGCTGGGCCACCACGCGCAATGATGCGCTGCGCGCGCTGCAGCATTTTATTGACCACAGTTTGCCGCACTTTGGCGATTATCAGGATGCCATGGTTCAGGGTGCAGACACGCTGTTTCACAGCCTGCTCTCGCCTTATCTGAACTGCGGCCTATTGCTGCCCCGAGAAGTCTGTGATGCCGCAGAAGCGGCTTACCATGCTGGTCATGCGCCACTGAATGCCGTGGAAGGGTTTATTCGGCAGATTCTGGGCTGGCGCGAATATGTCCGCGGGATTTACTGGCTGAACATGCCCGAATACGCCAGCCGCAACGTGCTGCAGCACTCAGCACCGCTGCCGCAATTTTACTGGACCGGCCGTACACGGATGAACTGTATGACGCAGTGTTTCCGCAATACCTTTCAGCATGCCTATGCACATCATATCCAGCGTCTGATGGTGACTGGCAATTTTGCCTTATTGAGCGGTGTTGATCCCCATCAGATCAGTGAATGGTACTTGGCGGTGTATGCCGATGCCTATGCATGGGTAGAATTGCCGAATACGTTGGGCATGGTGATGCATGCCGATGGCGGCTTGATGGCTAGCAAGCCTTATGCCGCTTCGGGCAATTACATCCATAAGATGTCGGATTACTGCAAGCACTGTAGCTACAGTGTCAAAACCCGCACCGAGCCGGACAGCTGTCCATTCAATAGCCTGTACTGGTATTTCATGATCCGGTATGAAGCGACATTCCGTAATCATCCACGTATGGGCATGATCTATCGCCAGCTAGATAAACTTCAAGATCGGCCGCAGATCATCAGCCATGCCCAACAGCTTCTCAGCCAGATCGATGAGTTATAAACCATGAAAAAACAGCATCTCCCTGAAAAAACCTGTATTCACTGCTTGCGCCCTTTTACTTGGTGCAAGAAATGGCAACGCTGCTGGGAGGAAGTCAGATACTGTTCTGAACGATGTAAACGTGAGTCTAGACGGCGGTCAAAATCAAACGCTTAGAAACGCTTGTATTGCCGTGAACAATAGGCCCGTATCACATCGGGTGAACGCAGTTGCAGATGTTTAGTTTTTCGGCCGGTGACTCGTTCACGCCACATTTTAAAACTCGATGCTTTCATATTTTTCCGCATCAAGCGAATCACTGCAGTTTCATTTAAGCCAAACTCACGCTGGATGGCTTCAAATGGGGTGCGATCTTCCCAGGCCATTTCAATGATCCTTGACAGATCTGCTCCCGCATATTCAATTACTTTACGCACCACATACCTCTGCTTACTTTCATTTTTAAAATAAAAATTGAGCGATAAAATTTAACGCTATCTCTCTGTATCTGGGTCAGATCAAGTTGACCATACTCATCTTAATAAAACGAAGATGAAGATTTTGTGATTTTTTACGTGGATTGTATGTTGTTGCTGTCCTATCGGGCCTTCGAGCTCAGCCTGTGGTCCAAATACCTGTATTCAATCCATGTTGCAAAGCGACTGAAGCAATTGAAACGTCCGGTGCTTTACAAGCCTGAACGATCTGCTGTTTAAATTCAGCACTGCATGTTCTTCGTTTTTTCTCAAGAGATGTGATGGATGTCTGGTTATTTGTAGTCATAAATTTAGTCCCCACTTGTTTTTAAGTAGGGACTAAATTAAGGCTTATAGGATGAGTTCATAAGGTGTGTTCAGCGAACGCTTACGTTTTGAATAGATTTAAGATATTAGGCAGACCTCATACCCAAGTTGTCACTTGAATTTGTATAACTTAGGGAAGATCTATCTCTAAAGCCTTTATGCAACAGAGTCGTTTTTATCCTAGGGTCCTTACCACTTGTATTCTTTACGAACATATATCTAAAAAAGTGTAGCAAGTTGCTACACTTTTCGCTAGATCAGCTCTTTACCAAAAATATCATTCAGTCTTTCACGAATACTTTGAACGAATTCCGGATTGTTTTTAAGTTTATGCTTCATATTTCGTTTAAAGTCATTCAGCCCCATACCAATTTCAGCAAAATCCATTTGAAATAAAGTGTCATTAATGACAATATTTGCTTGAGAGTCAGTGAGGCATCCTACTTTTTTAAACCACTTCTTGAACTGCTGATAATTTTCATCATTATTAAAAATATACCAAGAACGTACATTCGTATCGAATTTAGCCCCTAATTCTTTTACGGATGCATTGTCTTCAAATGGAACATCAAGATAGATTTTTTCGATCACTGCAATTTCATCCAGTGCCTTATCAGCAATCCGATGATGCAGTTTAAAATTCACACCTACAATTGGACGGCCTTTCTTAACGGTTTCATACTCTAATTGTAGATCTGTATTTTCGTTAATTTCTGCCACTATTTTGTCTAATACATAGCGTCTAAAATCTACCCAGCGATCATATTTGGTTTCATTAATATCAATCAGTGCTTTCAAGTTTTCTAAAAGTAATGGCACTTCATAACTCTTTTGATTGGCGTACTTAAATTCGTTTTTAATGAAATAAGTATAAAGACTCATACTGGCAACAGAATCTAGGGCAAAAAGATGTTTTAGCTGATAGGTAGTAAAATTACCCCCAGCCAGTTGAGTGAAATACGGCAACACCTCACTGGTAAAACGAATCTGAATTGCATTTTTAGAGTCATCTTCCCATCTTAACTCACGGATAATGGGAACGACAGAATGTACTTTTTTAGTCTTTCTCTTACCATTATCAGCAGGCTCCTCAATAATAAAATGAGCTACTCGGGATGAAAGCTCTTTATAGATCCGATCTATTGCAACATTAATTGAATTACGTTTATTTAATCCTAGTAAATCTGCCAAATCATCCTTATACAAATAAATATAAGTTTGTTCGGTAATTTCACTATTTACCTTATTTTTCTCACTATAATTCGCAACCGCCATTGCATATAGAAGTGCCTTATATTCATTGGATGACAACTCGATTGGGCGAATTAATCGGTTACTGGTACTGACAACGCCATTATGGCGAATGTTGCCTATACAGTAGGGAATATAATTCGTTTCTTCTTGCAATGGTTCAGATTCTGTCATAACCGTGATATTTATAATTTGACTTAGTTTTTATATACAAAAGTGGAAAAACTTTCAAGACTTTCACCACAAGATTCTAAAAGTGGAAGGTCCGTCATCAAAAAAAAGCGTTATTATCCGGTTTTTTGCCTTTAAAGTGGAATTAAATACAATATTTCCACCCTACAGTGACAGACCTTCCACCTTTAGCCCCCGAAATTACAGTTTAGAATGACTATTTTTATTTTTTCACCCACATTCAGATAGGTTAAATTAAATAGAAACCCTGATGTGACAAGGCTTCCACCTTTCAGTTAGATTCGAAAGGTATAACTGCACATATAATCATCAGGAAATATCCAATAAAAACAGATTATCCACAGGTTAAAAATATATAGTGACAATCATTCCACCTTTAAGACTTAGTTACGAGACTTTATTAACATATTAAATAATTGTTTTTTAAATTATTTTTAAATAAAAATAGCGGTTTAAAAAATAGCAGTGACAAACCTTCCACCCTAGTGACAGACCTTCCACTTTTGAGTGACAAACCTTCCACTTTAGAGTGACAGACCTTCCACTTTAGAGTGACAGACCTTCCACTTTAGAGTGACAAACCTTCCACTTTAGAGTGACAAACCTTCCACCTTTAAAACTCTAAGCATTTGTTTTATAAAATAAAAATACACTCTTAATTATTAATTAGCTAAATAACTAATTATTCTAATTATTAATTAAGCTAGCTTAGTTAAAGATTTATTTTTAAGCTGTTTTACATCTGAACAAATAGGATTAATAAATTTTAAAACTATAGTAAGATGAGTGAAAGTTATTTATATTACTAAACATTCAAATACGGAAGCATCTGACACGCATGTCTGCAAAAATTATTACTGTTGCTAATCATAAAGGCGGATGTGGCAAAACAACGACTGTTGTGCACCTAGCCTCAGAACTTGCCAATCTGGGCAACAAGGTTTTAGTCATTGATTTAGATCCTCAAGCAAACGCAAGTTTACACATTGGGATCCAACATCCAAGCGAAATTGTTGTGACTACAGCAGAATTACTAGTGGGCGATATTTCGTTGTTGGCAGATGCATTACAAGAAGAAACGAACTTTGAAAAAGTATCATTAATTTATGGTTCCTTGAATTTAGGAAAAACTGAAGACCAACTAAAAGAAGAAGCTCCCCGTCCTTCTGAAGAGTTAAATATCAAGTTAGAACTGTTAAAAGATCTTTATGATTTTATATTGATCGACTGTCCACCTAGTCTTAAATTATTAACCAGCAATGCCCTGGCATCTTCAACACATGTCATTATTCCTATCGAATCCGGATCACAATATGGATTGTATGGGGTAACAGATCTTTTAAATCATCTTGAAAAGATCAAACGTATTAATCCAGATTTAGAGCTTTTAGGCGCTTTACTAATTAAGCATGATGAACGTCAGAATGTCTGTAAGCTGATTCGGAATGAAGCCTTAAAACAGGTAGGAAAACTTTTAGAGACCACCATTCCTCAAAGTACTAAAGTTAATCAAGCAGCGATTCTGCAACAATCACTTTTGAATGTAGAAAAAAATTCAAAAGTACGTAAGGCTTTTGAAAGCCTTGCCAATGAAATTGTAGCTAAAGTTTAAACCTGAGAGTATTATGGCAAGCACCAAAGAGCTTTTAGCTCAGAAACTGAAACAGAATACAGAAAAACATCAGCAAGCACAGAAAGACAATATTAGAGAGCTGAAAGAGTTTAGACGTAATGTTCCTATTGAGGATATTAGCCGCAGTCCAAACCAGCCGCGTAAATTATTTGAAGAGTCACAATTAAAAGAACTGGCGGATTCCATTAATGAAGTCGGTCTGTTGCAGCCCATTACAGTGCGTAAACTTGATAATCTGAAATATGAACTCATTGCAGGCGAGCGGCGCTTACGGGCGCACCATTTACTCGGCAAGTCTGTGATTGAAGCGATTATCATTGATGCGAATAATGTAGAAGCATCTTTGTTAACCTTAGCAGAGAATTTAAAGCGTCAGGACCTGACAGATTATGAAATTTTTATTGGCCTGAACTCACTTGATGAGAAGTTAAAGAAAAACAAGCAACGTTTAGCCAATTCACTGGGTTTAAATCGCGAAGATATGTACAAGTATTTAGCATACGAAAAACTGCCTCAAGTAATTTTAAATGACCTTGATGTGGAACCAGGCCTACTAGGTCGTACTGCTGCAACTGCATTCAAAAAATTTCTGTCGGATCATATAGAGCAACTTTCTGAGGCCGAAAAGGCTTTACTAGGGGCTTGGGAAAAAGTAAAAGACAAAAAACTAGAGCAAAGTAAAGTTACTGCCTATGCTGAAAAAATATTGAGTCAGGATCCAGAAAAACTGACCACAAGATCTGTGGTTAGAAAAATTGAATATGCAGGTAAGATTGCGGGGAATATCAAACTCAATCAAAAACAGCTTAAGGTTTCTCTGAATATCTCGGAAATTGACGAAGCTAGTCTCTTACAACTAGAAGATTTTTTAAAACAGCTTATTAAGAAAAGTGAAAAAGTGTAGCAAGTTGCTACACTTTTTTTGACAATCTCAAATTAGGGCGTGTTATCAATTAAGCCATAAAGATCGCTGATAAGAAGTTTTGAGCCAATTTATCATAGCGTATGGCAATAGCACGATATTGTTTGAGCTTGGCAAAAAAATTCTCGATCAGATGTCTTGCCTTGTAGATATGTCAATCATAATCACGCTGATCAATAGAATTACTTTTCGCTGGCATCACAACTTGACCCTTCGCCTCTAAAATTGGATCAATGACCCGATCCCTAGAGTTGTAGGCTTTATCCATAAATCAGGTCTGGCTCAACGATAAGTCCAGCAACACATCTGAACCGTTTAAGTCATGGACCTGCCCATCCGTGAGATAAAATCCTGTCGGTTTGCCTAAAGCATCAGTACGGGCATGAATTTTGGTGCTTAAGCCCCCTTTACTGCGCCTAGTCGCCTGATTTCCCCCCAGCGCTGTGTTAGTAAGCACGTACAATGGGGTGGAGTCTAACATGACATATTCATTGTCAAGGTCATGTGACAGCACTTCAAAGACTCTCTGCCACACACCTGTTTTAGCCCAAAGACTAAAACGAGTATGCACTACTCTAAAATCACCAAAGCGCTCGATTAAGTCTCGCCACGGGATACCTGAACGATACCGCTTCAACAAATAGTCGGTTATCTTTGGCCGTTACTCCAACAGTACCCATTCGTCCATGTAACAGATCTTTAATCTGTTCCCACTGATCATCTTTTAATGCATAGCGTTTAGTCATGAAAAAATTATGAGGACCGGTAAGATTTTCTCAAGCTAATTGATGACACCTTAATTCAAAATAAAAAACGGTTTTAAATATTATTTCTATAAATTTCAATGTTACACTGATTTATAACAGGTTTTAATTGATTCCGCTTAGATGATATATGGGACCTAAAAAATTAACTAATTAACTTATGTCCATGAAAAAATTATAAATAAATGGACATATATCAATGATGTATGGTTGTTTTTTTATAATGAATAGCCTAAGTGATCGTTAGTGAATAGATGTTTTTTTTGGTGCGATATAATTACCTGAAAATCCAGACATAAGTTATAAAATGAAATAAATTTTGAAGGACGCCAGCTTTAAACCGCAGCTTTCATTTTTGTCTACATACAGCAGTCCAAGACGTTACCCAGTGTCACGTTACGGAACCGCACTCAGTGCGCTTGCCGGATTCAACAGTCTGGAGATCTTAGTATATTGCCCTATAAAGCTCATTTTATTAAAGATAATCTTTAATAGTCAAAGGCATTCAAATGTATAGATAGGGACTGTGTCAGGAAATGTGTTAGTAGAGGTGGACAATAATGTCTAGAATCAAGGTACGTGATTTTCTCAGTCGACTATTACGAATAGCCGCCGATTTTGTAGATGCCTTTTAATTAGATTAGACTGTCACCACTCTCCTAGACAAATTTAGTCTATTCTTTTTGCATAAATGAGAACATTATGAGTGGACAACGATATTCTCTCAGAATCACGTATCAATCATGCTGCTAAACATTCTCATTAAAACAAGGGAATGCATCTTTTTACTGATCTGTACCTTGTTTTCAATTTTCCTCTGTTCTTTAATTTAGTACTATCTTTATCACTTATGAGCACTCACTGGATTCACTGAATGAAGTATATGGAAATCAGAGATTTGATTGAGGCTGAATTGAAAAATTACAGTTCTAATCAAATAATTCCATCCGAACGGTACTTGGCATTAAAGTTTGACTGTTCAAGGGAAACAGTGCGTAAGGCCTATGAACAGCTTCGTGCCGAAGATAAAATTTTCAAACGGCAAAATCTCGGCTGGTTCGTGAGTAATAAAAAAATTCAATATTATCCAAACTCAATTGAAAATTTTCGTTCTTATATGAAGGCACAGGGTTTTAATGCCAGAACTGAACTGATCTCGACCCGACAGCTGGAGCTATTCGATCACAGTAATCTTTTTAGCGAAGAAAATCGTAAATTGGGCTTTATTGAAATTATCCGTTTACGTTATGCTGATGATGTACCTGTACTTCTAGAATATAATTATTTACCTGTTGCGCTGTTTCCAGATGTGCTGAATTATGATGTGATTACTTCGGTACAAGATGTCATTAAAAATCACTTTCATTATAATTACACGAGTAGTCAGTTAAAAATTAAAATTACCGGTGTGTCTCATTTTGAGAGCCAGCACTTAGGTATTCCTTTAAGTCAAACCGCCACTTATATTGAACGTATTTCAAAATCAGATGATCTAGTGATTGAATATGACATCGAAATCTGGTCACAGGACAAAATTGAAATGACCTTAGATATTCAAGCATAAGCTTATATTTATATCCTGCCCATTCAAATCCTAAGAAGTTAAATGGTTTTAGGATTTTTTTTATTTTCTTAGATTAGACCTCCTTCATAAATCATTCTTACTCAGTTGCAAATTATAAATTCCAGCAACTAGATTGAATCTCAAAAGGGGGGGCTTTTAGCTCTATTGCGATAACGTTCTGAAAGCATTTTGAAAGTTTTTAGACTGCCAAATACATACTTAATTTCTATTCTTCTTTATTGATTTCCTGATTATAGATTTTTAGTTCAGGATCCAGTTTACAGCGGCTTTTGGCCTCTAATGGCAACAGGGTATTGGGATACAAAGTATAAATCCTTTGATAACCTCTATCTGTAAGAACAAAGGTTCCTGAAGGGATCTGGTTTAAATTGTGTTTGAACAATTCTAAATCAAGCGTAATTCTCAGCATGACTTTCATATCAGGATGCCAATATCAGCAAATGCCAAGAAACTTAATCCAACATTAGGGGGTATTGGGAAGTGCGTTTGATTGAAGTTGAGCAGGAAGGGAAAATTAGACGTTATATCACTTTATTAATGAACCCAAAGACATAGCCACTGATAGGCTTGGCGAAGCTTTATGCTCAGCGCTGGGAAATAGAAATGCGTTACCCAGAAATCAAAAGTGATTTACAGGAGGGCAAGCATTTGAGGAACAAGCAACCTGATTTAGTTTGTCAATAATTATGGGGGGCTTTATTGCCTACAATATTCTAAGAAGACAAATGAAACATATGGCTCAACGTGCAAAAGTCAGTCCTTTGAGAATCAGCTTTCATATTGCATCTATTGGCATTCTGAATATATTAAGATTCGACTCTTTAGACTCCGCAGGTAATTTACCTAAACATTTAGAAAGTTTACTGGAAAAATCTAAGAGATACGTTTTGCCTGAGAGGGGAGTGAGGAGTTGCCCACGAGTTGTGAAAGGAACACCACGGAAATACCCAAGAAAATGCCAGTCAATTTCTTAACTGACCGGCATCACTTTAATTAAGGGCTTTCAGATGATTCAGATTTTTTGTCTTTCTCATTTCCATAATCTAAAGCAACCTGTTGCGCTTCGGCGGCGGCAGTTGCTTCTATTGGGATGGATTCATCTGCAATAGCTACTGTTCCAGTAAATCCAAATAAGCTCAGGATTAGAATCTTTGAATACTTTTCCATCTGAATTTCCTCTGCGTTTCTAAAACTTAATTTCAGTGTAGAGGGTAAGTTTAAATTCCGATGTATGAGCTATGTCTGCATATGTAAGATATTCAGGATCCAAGTTATAGAACCTCGGGTTTATGTAAGAATACTTATCGGATGAGTTTTTTTTGTAGCGTTGACTGGCCAAATACAGACCGATTTTCTTGAAAATCTTTTATAGGGAAGATAATTTAATGGCAAATTATAAAAAGAGCATAGCAATGGTCAACTGCGGTAATCCCCCCTACAATAAAATCCAAGAAGACATAAACAATATGAAACCAACTACGATGAAATGGATCGGCAATAATATTGAGTTAAATGACATGCAGGGTGTCCATACTTACTTATTAAGTTTAGAAGAAGAAGGGGGTGTTGATTAATCGCAGTATGTCATGAGTCTTATACAGGACATCGCCCAGTACATAAGGTTAAGTTTGAAAAGAATTAGCACCTCCTCTGAGAGATTTTTCTTTACCAGCCCTGTTTTTGTAACATCTAGTAATTTTTTTGTAACCTTATTGTTATTTATTGTTCACTTTGTTTATTATATAAAAGATAAAAGGTGGAGAATTTAAGATGCTCACTAAGGTCGAAGCCATTGTGATTTTACTAATGGTAATTGCATTAATACTCATTATTTATGAAATGGGACAAGGACTTAATTGGACTTTATAAACGCTTTCTCAGTTTAAAAAAAGTCCTCAATTGATGGCATTAATTTATTTATCAGAAGTTTCAGAATTTTGATCTTATACTTGGCTGACTAAAGATGAATAATATCTATATTGGTGATATTGTTTACCTAGTTTACGGTAGTCATCCAATGATGGTTGAAAAATTGCAGGATAATTTAGCTACTTGTATATGGTTCAGTGATAAAAAACATTTTTTCCGTAAGAATTTTCCCTTAAATATCTTAATAAAAAAAACGTAATTCAACAAAATATACCTGGGCGAATTCAAAGCTCATAGTGTACAGGTCATTTCGACCATGGCATGTGTTACTGATCTGAACAATGAATCACTGGTAGAATTTGCTGCTGAGTAACATGGATTTAAAGAACTACTTAGTGAAGTCATGAAAATGAATTACGGTGCATTTCAAAACTATGTTATAGCTTGAACTGAGGATCAGAAAGCTTGTTTGAATTGATGTATTTCATCCGCAGATTATGCGCGAATGCTAAGAAATCTGGAGTTCGAATATTAACCAAAAAGAAGATCATTTTTTGATTTATGCGAGAGATCTATTTTATTTTTATATTTATAAGGCTAAACTTGCCTCCAATTTAATACTGGTATGTACCACTTAATTTTAGGGCGTGTCTTCAATATTAAATGTATTTAAAAATACTGTTTGCATGTTCGCCTAAACAATGATTTTCCATTATTACATAATGATCTGGCTCAGGAATATTGATAATGACCACAATGACTGATGATTTAGGTCATGGTATGGGCAATGCCTGGGAAAATAAAGACTGGGCACATATTTCTGATCCAGAATTACAAAGTCTGCAGCAGCATTATTCCTGTTTACAAGGTCATATTCAGATTTTGTGGTGTAGTCCCCGGCCATTTTCATCTGCGGCGCTGGTCAAGGTGGAGCAGGATTTTGTGAGCAGGGATGAAGCAGTCGCGCATCAGTATTTGATCAAGCGCAGTCATTGTTCATTTCGTCGTGCCCACGATATTTTACAGGAGCATGCCGTTCTTCAGCATTTAGCCAGCAAAGAAATTCCTGTTGCAGCATTGATTAGGTCAAATCAAGATCTGACTGCTTTAGAGCTGGGTGACTGGACCTATGAAGTCTATGCAAAAGCAGCCGGTTTAGATCTGTATGCAGATCAGCAATCCTGGAAACCTTTTTTCTATGCTGAACATGCCGCCAAGGCAGGGGCTTTACTGGTCAGACTACATCTGGCGATGCAGGATTTTCCTGAGCAGCAAGGCAGATCAGCATCTTATTTGGTTTCCAATCAGCAACTTTTAGACAGTGAAAATATCGTTACAGCCATTCAACGGCGCATTGCAAACAGTCCAGAATTAAGCCGTTATTTTGCCGATAAAAATTTGGATCCTTACTTTTTAGATCAAATCTTACAGGTTCACCAGCGTATTCAGCCTGTATTGCAACAGGCAAGCAGAATTTGGACCCATAACGATTTACACGCTTCTAATCTGTTTTGGTCATCGCCAGATGCCAAAGCTGAGATTACTGCCGTGATTGATTTTGGTTTATCTGACCGAAACTCGGCACTTTATGATCTGGCAGTGACGATTGAACGTAATTTCATTGATTGGTTGGAATTAGAGCAGAACCCACATATTCAGATTGATGAGGCCGGTTTAACCGCCTTTCTACACGCTTATTTTTCCGAAGCACATCCACAAGAAGATTTTAGTGTTTTGCCAGAGCTACTGAAAATCGTGCATTTGGATTTCGCTTTTTCAGAGCTTGAATATTTTGTTGGGATTACTCAAAACCAGCAACATGCAGATGCGGCTTATTACGACTGGATTATCGGTCATGTGGACTGGTTCTTTGGCGAACAAGGTCAACAATTTACCCAGACCTTAACCCGGCTCATTCAAGATGAATTGCAATCTTCTCAATGCTCTCTCTAAACCCAGCATCATCACCCACTTCACAGACATAAGGTTTCGTATGAACACTCGTCAACTCAAACAGAATGTATTAATCCGATCTTTAAATATGATCATTCTGTCGCAGCTGTGTTTAGTCCCGCTGACTTATGCTGAAGACGATGTTCAAAAGCTTGACACGATTGTTATCACAGCCGATCAAAGCATTCCTTACTCGAGTGCTAAAGTGAATGTTGAGGGATTTGCTACGGACAGTCTGCAAAAAATACCTGCATCGGTCTCTATTTTGACTGCTGATCTCATTGCTGAACAACATGCTCGTGTGCTGAGCGATGTTATAAAAAATGATGCAGCCATCGGTGAGGGCTATGCTGCAATTGGCTATTATCCAAACTTTGTCTCGCGTGGCTTTGCACTGGATTTGGCATCTAGCTACCTCATTAATGGCAATGTGATTCGTGGTGAACAAAACGTCGCACTTGAAAATAAAGAACGTGTGGAAATTTTAAAAGGCATGTCCGCGATTCAAAGTGGGATGTCGACCCCGGGTGGGGTTGTGAATTATGTCACCAAGCGACCGAAAGATATTCAGGCACTGACATTCTCGGCCGATCAACACGGCCAGTTTTCAGTGTCAACTGATCTCGGTGGTTTTTGGGGTGATGAGCAACAATTCGGATATCGCATCAATCTGGTGAATGAACAGATGGAGTCTTATGTCGATCATGTCGATGGTGAACGCTATCTAGCGGCATTGACCTTAGATTGGAAAACATCTGAGCAATCCAAATTAGAATTTGATCTTGAAGCACAGCGTTCCGAACAAAAATCAGTGCCAGGTTATCAATTACTGGATGGTAAAGTCCCAGAAAATGTGAAATGGGACCGATTGCTGGGTTATCAGACTTGGGGCAAACCGGTCACGATCGATAGTCTGAATAGCAGTTTAAAATATAGCTATGCATTGAATGATGACTGGAACTTGGGACTCGTCGCAGCCCACAGTAAATCC
Organism: Acinetobacter lwoffii; assembly: GCF_049367455.1. Taxonomy (GTDB): domain Bacteria; phylum Pseudomonadota; class Gammaproteobacteria; order Pseudomonadales; family Moraxellaceae; genus Acinetobacter; species Acinetobacter lwoffii_W. The sequence continues at coordinate 89,509 of NZ_JBMPXW010000011.1, read as the reverse complement.
AAGGTTGATGATTATTCGACATTTGCTTGGGGATGTTATGCCACGTTATGTGAATATAGTGGCTTGGGCAACACCTTTGATGCGAATGGTCATTACGATATTTATGATTTTCGTAATCCAGATGAAACCTTTAAAACCAACCAATTTAAAGTCAAACTAGATGGGGTGATTGATACCAATTGGGCGCAACATTATCTAAATTTTGATATTACACAAACCAATAAATCGCGAGATCGTTTTGCTGGTGTCAATGAATGGATTGGTGTAGGTAATATTTATACAGAAACCATAGATTTTTCCCCAGTAACAGCGAATGCTGGACCAAAATATCAAGCACTTAAAAGTAAACAAACTGCATTTACAGCATTAGACCGTATTGAATGGAATGAACATTGGACCACTTTGATTGGCGGAAAATGGATCGAGCTTGATGAACAAGCATATGATGCAGATCGGGTAAAAGTCCGCGATACTGATTTAGGCAAATTTTTACCGCAATTTGCGATCAGCTATAGCCCCTTGGAATCGACTACCGTCTATGCCTCGTATGCTAAAGGCCTGTCAGATGGAAAAACAGCGCCTTGGTTTGCAGAGAATGCGGCTGAAACTCTAGCACCGATCTATTCAGAGCAATATGAAATTGGTTTCAAACAACAGATCCATGATTTCCTGTTGACTGCAGCCGTTTTTGATTTACGTCAGGACAATCAATATAGCAAGCCGATTTCAGGACTTCGCTATTTTATTGCGGAAGGCGAACAGCATAGTCAGGGCCTGGAATTAGGACTGAATGGTGCATTAACCGACCATCTGGCCTTAACTTCATCTTTAGCCTTGACCAAAGCCCGTTTAGAAAATGTGGAAGCGGTTGAATATGGTAATCATCAGGCGCAAAACGTGCCAAAAGCTCGTTTCGCAACACATCTTCGCTATAACGTACCGAGCATTGCAGGTTTCACTGTTCTGGCAGGTGGTCAATACAGTTCCAGCAAATATGCCAACAAAGAGGGTGCTGCGAAAGTTGCAGGTTATAGTGTGGTTGATTTAGGCGCTGCTTATCAATTTAAGCTAAATACGACCGATGCATTGCTGCGCTTGAATATTTATAATCTGTTCAACAAGAAATACTGGCGTGATGCAGGTGAATTTTTGGGTGATGATTATTTATTCTTGGGTTCGCCGCGTACAGCAACCTTGTCATTCAATCTGAACTTCTAAATTGGCTGCTTAATCAGGTTATATTGCTATGGAAAATATAGAAATTGCAGCGTTCATTTTAAACGTTTTAGGTGTCTGGCTGACCTCCAAACAATATAAAGTCTGCTGGTTGGTGAATATTGTCGCTGTATTTTTATATATGATTATTTTTTATCGTGTCAATTTATTTGCAGACGCAGCATTACAAGCCGTATTTATCTTGATGCAACTGTATGGCTGGTATAGCTGGTCGAAGAAAAATCATGACCAGGCTATCACCGTGCAGATTGGCTATTTGAATAAAAAAATCTGGGTATATAGCCTGATTGTGGGTATTGTCGCCGGTCTGGTGATTGGCGCCTTATTTGCTCATTTCACCACAGCATCACTCCCTTGGTTGGATTCCATGTTGGCTTCTTTTAGCTTGGTGGCAAGTTATTGGGCGGCAAAAAAATATATTGAAAGCTGGGGATTATGGTGTGTGTTAGATGTGATTTATGTCGGCATGTATAGCTATAAGTCATTGTATTTAACCGCCGTGCTTTATTTTATTTTTATTCTTCTGGCACTCAATGGCTGGAGAATGTGGCGAAATCTTTATAGAGTGAAATTATCTTGAAATGACACTATTGCAAATAGAAATTTGAGGTGATGCTCTTTCCTTTAAAAAAAGTGTTTATAGACTAAAAACTTTATTTGAATTGGCCGCAGCTTGAAGATGTTGCTGATATTTTGTGAAAGCTAGCTACCATACATTCAAAGCGAACCGAAGTTCGCTTTGAATGTATTTCACTTCTTAAAAGAACCCGGCTGGTTTGGTCGAATAGCTCACTAACAGATTTTTGGTTTGTTGATAATGATCCAGCATCATTCTGTGATTCTCACGACCAATGCCGGATTTTTTATAGCCACCGAAAGCCGCATGCGCAGGGTAGATGTGATAACAGTTGGTCCAGACCCGACCGGCCTGAATGGCACGGCCAGCACGGTAGGAAATATGCGCTGAGCGTGACCAGACCCCGGCACCGAGTCCGTAAATCGTATCGTTGGCGATCTTGATCGCATCATCAAAGTCTTTAAAGGTGGTCACAGCCAATACAGGCCCGAAGATTTCATCCTGGAAGGTCTTCATGTCATTGGTGCCTTTAAAGATGGTCGGTTCAATATAGAAACCTTGACCCACTTCCTGACGTGCTTCACCACCAGTCAGGATCTGTGCGCCTTCTTCACGACCAGTGGCAATACAGCCCAGAATCTTGTCCTGCTGTTCCTGTGAGGCTTGCGCGCCAATCATGGTGTCAGTATCCAGCGGATGCCCGGTTTTAATCCGTTTCACCCGTTCAACGGCACGCGCCAGAAATTCGTCAGCAATACTTTCCTGGATCAGCGCACGCGATGGACAGGTGCAGATTTCACCCTGGTTCAGGGCAAACATGGCAAAACCTTCCAGCGCTTTGTCCAGATAATCGTCTTCCTGATCCATGATGTCGGCAAAGAACAGATTCGGTGATTTACCCCCCAGTTCCAGCGTCACCGGAATAATATTTTCGGTGGCATATTGCATGATCATCTGACCGACGGCGGTAGAACCGGTAAAGGCAATCTTGGCAATGCGTGGGTTGGTGGCTAGCGGGCGACCGACTTCAACCCCATAACCATTGACGATATTCAGGACACCCGGTGGCAAAATATCCTGAATCAGTTCAGCCAGCACCAGAATGCTGACCGGAGTCTGTTCTGCAGGTTTCAACACAATGCAGTTGCCCGCAGCTAGGGCAGGTGCCAGTTTCCAGGCAGCCATCAGAATCGGAAAGTTCCACGGGATAATCTGACCCACGACGCCCAACGACTCATGAAAATGATAAGCAATCGTATCTTCATCAATTTCGGAAATGCCGCCTTCCTGCGCACGAATACAGCCGGCAAAATAACGGAAATGGTCAATAGCCAGCGGAATATCGGCAGCCAGCGTTTCACGGATCGGTTTGCCGTTATCCCAGGTTTCTGCTACTGCCAGCAGTTCCAGATTTTGTTCCAGACGATCTGCAATTTTCAACAGAATATTGGAGCGGGTGGTCGGCGATGCTCTGTTCCATTGTTCTTTGGCTTTGTGCGCTGCATCCAGGGCCAATTCAATGTCTTCTACAGAAGAACGCGGAACCTTGGTAAAGACTTTGCCATCTACCGGAGAGATGTTGTCAAAGTATTCACCTTTGACCGGAGCGACCCATTCGCCGCCAATAAAATTCTCGTATTGTGCTTTAAAATGAACTTTTGAATCAGGTTGATTAGGATCGACGTAACGCATATTTATTTCCTTTGCTTATTTTCGTATGGCAAAACCGCTTCTACAGCTTTGGTATAAGGTACTTCTGCACCTTATTTGATTAATATAACTGGTATAAGGTTGGAAAAAGGTTGGAGCTAGCATGTTCACGATATTTTCATCCATTTTAAAAAAATAACGATTACAGCGGATGTAAATCATGAATTGTTGTGAGAATAAGGAATGATGACAAAACAAGATTTGATGGAAAAAAGGCACAATACTGATCAGCTTCGGCAAAACAGCAGTTTGTCTCCCTTACATGCAGAACAGCTAGGACAGAGTATTGCCAGCTCCTGGCAACGTTCATCCTCGGCTGAAATCCCGAAGAATCGTTTAGCAGCACCGCTGACGGATTTAAAAAAGACCACTTCTTCCTCAACTTTAGCCCAAGCCCTGCAACATTGTGCTCAGGATTTAAAACATATTGCCGAGCAATCTTCTATGGTGCTGGCGGTCGGAGATATCGGCAGCACCATCATTTGGGCAGCTTCTAGCCCACAAATGCAAAGTGCCGCAGAAAGTGTACATTTTATTGAAGGTGGGCAATGGCGCGAAGAGCTAGTCGGAACCAATGCATTGGCATTATCCTTAAAAACTCAACAATCCAGCTGTGTCTTTTCCAGTGAACATTACATGTCCTCCATTCATGATTGGGTTTGTTACGCTGCCCCGATTATTGATCCCTATTCAAAACAGGTCTTAGGTGTCATTGATCTGTCGACTACCTGGCCAAAGCATAACAGTTTAGCACTACTAGCTGCGGAGCGCTGTGCTACGATTATCCAGTCGGCTCTACTAGAATGCCAGAAGCAGCGCCTGTTTATTCGGGCTTTTTCATTACCTCAAGTGCTGTTTAATGGCAAGATGCTGGTTCTGACTCCTCGACAGATTGAAATTCTGACCATTCTAGCCTTATGTCCGCAGGGTCTGAGTCTAGATACCTTGCATCAAGCCTTATATGGCGAGCGCAAGGTCAGTATGGGTACTTTAAAAGCAGAAATGTCACAGTTACGCGATGTATTAGGTGGTATGCTGGGGTCCAGACCCTATCGTTTATTGGCGCATGTAGAGGCTGATTTTTTAATGACAGAGCAATCTTTAGATGCTGGGTATATCGATTCAGCCTTGAAGTTATGTACCGGCGTATTTCTGGCCAAAACAGAAAGTCCATTTCTATGTGCCTGGAGAGATTGTCTGGAATCACGCCTGAGCGATGCCATTTTCAAGGCTAATGAAACCGATGTCTTGCTGAAACATGTGGCACATTTTCCTGAAGCGATTGATGCTGTAGAACGCCTGATTGAACTGATGCCCAAAAACCATCCCGTTCATCAGACTCTGTTAAAATATAAAAATCTTTAAAGCTGATGTAACTATCGGTACAAAGCTAAACAGTTAAAATAGGAAAATTCTGGAATATTAAGTATTATCCTTGCTTACTGTGGGTTTGCTTATTAATTTAGACTGAACCTGATCCTAAAATTTTTATCAGTGGCTACCCAGTTTGACCAGCCGCTTGATGGGATGCTCTTCATCAAAATCAGCTACGCTCACCTTCATGTCATTTGAAGGACGCGCAGTTTATTCCTCAGAGATTAAATATGATATTAAGATCATACGACGGGAAATTTTTTCTGGCTGGGACGGGCTAAAAAAATCGTGGCATTTTTCTACCATGGGATTAATGTCGATATTCATAATGAAGGGGACTTCATAAAAAAGAAACACCCCCCGCTTTTATCCTCTTATGAAGGCAAAAGGATCAGCCAGGAACAGGAAAATGCATGTCTGCTCTTGGCACACTTCCTCAGGAAGTGAAACAGGGGCTGTTAAAAATGTAAGTCAGATGCTTGGAGAGAAGACTTACATTGAGGCACTACATCGCCGCTTTAAAAATATCTACCACTTGGGCATGGCTGGCTTTACGTGGATTGGTCAGCATGCAGGCATCTTTTTGTGCATTTTCCGCCATGATGGCCAAGTCAGCTTCTTTTACATTCAATTCCGTCAGCCCAGATGGAATACCAATTGAAGCCGAAAGCTGACGAATGGCGCCAATCGCTTCATAAGCTGCTTCAGTTACGGTTAAGCCTTCTGTATTCACCCCCATCAATTGGGCAATTTTGGCATAACGTTCAGGACAAGCAATCAGGTTAAATTCACAAACATGGGGGAGCAGAATTGCATTACAAACACCATGCGGCAAGTTGTAGAAGCCTCCGAGCTGATGTGCCATCGCATGCACATATCCTAAAGAGGCGTTATTAAAGGCCATTCCGGCAAGATATTGAGCATAGCTCATGGCATCCCGTGCTTCTAGATTATCCCCATTCGCCACTGCGGGACTGAGCCATTCACTGATCATGGAGATCGCCTTTTCTGCACAGGCATCAGTGATGGGATTAGCAGCCGTAGATACATAGGCCTCAACCGCATGTGTCAGAGCATCCATCCCTGTTGCCGCAGTCAGGCCGGCAGGTTTGGCCAACATCAGTTTAGGGTCATCAATTGCAATAAGTGGTGTGCAACGCCAATCTACAATCGCCATTTTCACATGGGTATCGGTATTGGTAATGATACAGAAACGTGTCATCTCCGAAGCCGTCCCTGCCGTGGTATTGATTGCAATCAGTGGTGTCATCGGAACGGTACTTTTATCAATCCCTTCATAATCACGGATATGTCCGCCACCTGCAGTGACCAGACCGATGCCTTTGGCACAGTCATGTGATGAGCCCCCACCTAACGATACAATAAAATCACAGGCATTTTCATTATAAGCTTCAACTCCATGATGCACGTTAATATCAGTTGGATTGGGTTCCGCACCTGGGAAAATATAACTGTCAACACCTGCCTCTTTCAAATAATCTGCAATATCATCTGCAACACCAAATTTAAACAGGCCAGCATCAGTTACAATCAGTGCTTTCTTGGCGCCTAAATTTTGTGCTTTGATCCCGATTTCTTTAGCACAGCCCGGACCAAAAAGTGAAACACAGGGAATATAAAAACCGTTAGTTTGATCTGAAATATTTTTAAAAGCCATGGTGTTATTCCTTCTACCATTCATTGATTATTTTATCGGTGACCCTCACCGTAATATGAGTATTGAATGAAGTTAAAAAGAATCCTACCTACCAAATACCTACCAATTTAAATTTTTGATTCTAGCCAAAATAATGCATTTGAGGTATTTAAAAGCAGATTGGCAAGGTTTAGCAGATACTAGATCTCTTTCATAAATCAAAAAACGATCTTCTTTTTGGTTAATATTTGCACTCCGGATTTCTTAGCATTCGTGCATAATCTGCGGATGAAATACATCGATTCAAACAAGCTCTCTGATCCTCAGTTCAAGCGATACACAGGCATCTCATGGTCAACTTTCTATTTGATGGTTGAGCAATTGCAGAAGCATGTCTCTGCCAAAGGCAGACCGCCCAAGTTAAGCCTGGAGGATCAGGTTCTGCTCTGTCTGAGCTATTGGCGGGAATACCGAACCTTATTTCACGTTGCGACGAGTTACGGGGTTTCAGAGCCCACAGCCTCAAGAATTGTCCGTCATGTTGAAGACTGCCTGATTCGGTCCAATCTGTTTAATTTACCCAAAGATTTACCCGAGGGCGAAGGCATCGACTGGAATGTTGTGATCGTGGATGCCACGGAAATTCCAATCCAAAGGCCTAAAAAAACAGAAGAAAAGCTATAGCGGCAAGAAAAAGACCCATACCTTTAAAGTACAGGCCATGATTCACTACAAAACTCAGCAAATTCTGAGTTTATGTACCAGTCGCGGTGCAGTGCATGATTTCAAGTTGTTCAAACGCAATTTAAACCAGATTCCTTTTGGGGCTTTTATCCTTGCAGATAAAGGCTATCAGGGGATTTATGTATTGTATCCGAATAGCCTGTTGCCATTAAAAGCCAAAAGACACTGTAAATTGGATCCTGAATTGAAAATCTATAATCAAGAAATCAATAAAAGAAGAATCGGAATTGAGCATGTATTTGGCAGCCTGAAAACCTTCAAAATCCTTGCTGAGCGTTATCGAAATAGAGGTAAAAGGCTTGGTTTGAGATTCAATTTAATCGCTGGAATCTACAACTTGGAACTGAGCAAAAAATGATTTATGAAAGAGGTCTACTGGGTAGATTGGTTTAATAAAGGGCGTGTGAATAGCACACTAGGCTGTTTGCTACTTTCTGATTTTAAATAAATACTAAAATGCTTTATTCATTTTTAAGATAAAGATAAACAGTACAGGGCTTAGAAATACCCATAGAGACACAAAGCTAATACTGGAGCTAAACTGGGTACGTAATAAAAACATCGCGACGAATAAGAAAATACCTGCAGCGAATTTAGTGTACGTAGGAAAATCCGCTAAAAAAGCGTAATGAGATTTTCGGGTTTTTAGGATCTGCTTTTCACTTACCACATAAAAACCAAAACAGCTCAGCCAAAGCAGACCGATCACTGCAATCCATATCATATTGATGATTCCTGTTGAGTGATTTTTAATTTAGCCTGAATTTTATTGACCGCTTTTTGCTGAATGGGCGTAATTTTTTGGTGTAAAAATAGGGCAAAAAGGGCCAAGGTCCATAACATTAGCTCAATACGCAAAAAAGGCCAATAAGTCGCAAAAGAAGCAATATATTGCTGGGAAACTAAATAATAAATATCAATCAGGGGAAGTATAAAGGCAGCACAAATCAGAAGTTTAAGCTGCATTCTCCATATATGCTGCTGTGGGGTTACACATGCCAGGATAAAACTGCCAAGCCAGATAGAGAAAAAACTATAAATTTCATAATTTGGTGCACCTACAGGAATACTGATAAAACGATTCGCATAGAGATATCCCAGCATGGCAAGCGGCAAGCCAATAATTATGGTGATATTCAAGCGGTTCACTAAATAGTGTCCGAGATGAAACCGCACTGATTTTTTCTGCATTTGGCGTTTCAGGCTCCACAGCAGCAATCCGGATGCAATCATTGCGCAGCCTAATATGCCGGAGAAAAATAACCCTAAACGTAAAACAGGTTCAGCAAAACGTGCCATATGTAAACCATACATGCTGGCATTTAGTGTGGCAATTGCACTTTCATTTTGTGTATTTTCAAGCAATTTTCCGGTAGCAGCATTTAAAATAAGCTGTGCCTGATTTCGTGTAATGGAATGATCTTTGAGCTGAGTTAAGGTTATGTGTGCCAGCTGGGTATTGGGCTGCTTGACCGTGATATTGTCAAATTCCGCATATCCCCAGTGTTGCTGTGCCGTGGTGATAAAATGTTGAATTGGCAGCATCTGGGTTTTCACAGGAACTGAGTGGGTGGCTGATGTATTGATTGTGCGAATTTCTTCAAAATATTGAAAGGGATTGTCTGGATAAAGTTTTTTCATACCGGAAGGCAGCACGATATAAAAGAAAATCGCCAACCCGGTAAATGTCATGGTCAAAAAGAACGGCAGGGCAATCACTGAACTGACATTATGAAAATCCAGATAAGAGCGCTGTCCTTTAAAGGCTCTTAGGGTAAAAAAGTCTGTCAGTATTTTTTTATGGGTAATAATTCCTGAAATCAGAGTCAGTAACATGATAAAGGCAGCGACCGTCACAATGAGGCGACCGATGGTGTAGGGCATACCATAGAGCTGAAAATGAAAATTATAGAAAAAATCTCCCCCTTGTGTGGCTGAAAGCTGTAATTCTTTTCCTGTCGAAGCATTCAGGGTTTTGACTTCATAGCCACCATCCGCTTTTTGCCAGTAGACTTTATTCACCGGTGAATCTTGATTGGCGACTCCGATATACCAGTTTTGGGCGTCCGGTGCATGCTGCTGTAAATAGCTGTAAGCAGATTTTAAGGCAGTTTCCTGATTGACTTGTATTGAGGCAAATTCAGGCTGCATCCATATACTGATTTCATGCCGGTAATAGGTGACCGCGCCTGTTAAAAAGATCGCGAAGAGCAGCCAGCCAAAACTTAAACCTAACCATGAATGTAGCCATGCCATGGATTGACGGACAGATTTATGCATGGTTTAACCTATGAAGCGGGAGATGGTAAATAAGCTAAGGAAAGGAAGCAGGCTATAGACCGAAAGCTTTTTTAAACTCTGGATACAGAAGATGCCAATCACAAAACAGACATAAAAAATCAGGGCAATAACGGCGGCCAAATAGACGGATTCTGCTTTGGGCAGAAAAGCCTGTAGAAAGTAAGCCAGATCGAGTGCGATCAAATAACTGCACAAGTAGCCCATCCCAAAGCTCATGCCTAAGCGATAGAAAATGGCGAGTGGCTGCACTACAACAGACATCATATTTGGCCTTGAATAGATCTATACTGATGAAAATCTAAAAACTTAATAAACAAAACTTAAAGTCGTTACCAGATACTGTTTTTTATAGGCCTGCTGATTCAATTTTCCGGCCTTGTCTGCTTCTTTGCCAACTTCAATGACATATTGACCTTTCCATGGCGTGGCGATCGTAATCTGGCCTTGGCCGTTGGTGGTGTATTTTTTTAGCCAAAATTGCGGGGAAAAGACTGTGACTTCAACATCCGCAGCAGCTTTACCCTGATACAGTACCGTAAATGTATTGCTGTTGATCTGGGTCGGGACAATATCCAGTTCGGACTCTGCTTTCAAGTTTTGTCTGCCGGATTTGGCATGATAGCTCAGCAATGATTCTCCATAGATCAATTCATGAGTGAGCTGGACATCGGTCTGGCCTTGGGTTGCATAGAGCAAATGATCCTGTTGCATTTGAGGACTAAATGTTTTTTTGGCCTGAACGGCCTTTGCCTGATTGAAAGACTTGAGGGCACCTTGCTGCGTTTCTTTGAGCTGTTCACTATATTCACCAAAGAACGCATGAGTCTGCTGATTTGTGCCACGTTCTAGCCAAAGCATATGCGCCTGAGCTGAAAGTGTCATAGACAGTCCAAGGGTCAAAGCGATCATTTTTTTCATTTGTTTTACCTATTTTTGTGTATGTAGTGATGATTTAGCCCTGAACATGTCGTCAGGGCTCAGCTTAAAAATTAATATTTAAATTTCACAGCAACGCTGTAATTCGCTGGTGCACCATAAAAACCTTGCTGATTGGGGAAATTGAATAGGTATTTTTCATTGGTCAGGTTATTACCATTGGCTTGAAAGGTCATATGCTTATTCAACTCATAGCTGGCCATTAAGTTCACGAGCGCATAGGCATCCTGTTCAATGACTCCAGCTTTCTGGGTAATCACTCCATTGGTGGTTGCTTCAGGCACATCCAGATAGGTTTGATCCTGCCACTGCACACCAAGGCCCAGTTTCAGTTTTGGAAGTTGTGGCACCTGATAGGTGGTTAAAAGATTAAAAGACTGGGTTGGATTGAAGGTACGCGCATCACCGCCATTGATCAGATCTTTCAGGCTAAACTGGGTATAACCAAAGCTTAAGTTAAAATGGTCGGTCAGTTGTCCCGCCAAGCCAAACTCGTAGCCTTGGGAACGCAGGTCACTGACCTGAGTTGTGCGTAAAGTCGGGATACCATCAGAATCACGAAGCGGATAATTACTTTGCTCCGTTCTGAACACAGCCATGGTGGCGGTAAGCTTGTCATCTAGCCAAGAACCTTTGACTCCGACTTCATAGCTTTCACCTTCGATCGGTTTGTTAATGCTGCCATCATCTGCTTTGGTGGTTTGCGGACGGAAAATCGAGGTATAACTCAGGTAACCTGTATATTCAGGGCTAAAGTTATAGGTCAGACCGGCATAGGGTAAAACTTTATCTTCATCATAAATGGTGTCGGTCCCATAACTGCTACCACTGCTTTCAGCCTGAACGTAGTTCGCACCTAAAAGCAGTTTCAGATCATCATTCAGATGCAGTCGGGTCGCAGCATAAAGGCTCTGGTTCTTCTGCCGGATATGCATTTCACCACTGGTTTTCGACATATCCCAGCTTGGTTCTTCGGGTGTAAAGCTGGCTAAATCTGTGGTCAGCGGATTGACAAAGCTGCCAGCATAACCCAATTCATCCAGACGATTTTTGGCCCAGACATAGCCCAATGAGGCTTCATGGCGTTGTCCCCAAAGCGGATAGGTGCCGCTAAAACTCAGGCTGGCTTGTTGTTCTTTATTGTCATCAATATACATGCCTGGGTAGAGGAAGATGCCTGAAGTGCCATTTGCGCCAGGTTTGCCGGACAGAAACAAGAGCTTTGAATCGCGTTGTGTACGTTTTTCATCATAGGTCAGTTTGGCTGTCCAGTCGCCACCCAGTTTTTGTTCAAGCTCGGCAAAGTAACTTTTAATATTGCTATCCCAGTGGGCCCAGCTTGGACTGTAATTATAATTCCGTGAGTAACTGAGCTGCTCGCCTTCAGTATTGATCAGTGGATTAGAACCCCAATTGACACCATTCGGCTTGTGATTGGTTTCGGTATAGCCAGCAGTCAATAGAGTTGTGTCAGTAATATCTGCCTCCACAACAGCACCTATGCCGTTTTTTTCCAGTTCATAACGATCCAGATAACTGTCGCCTGTTTGTTGATAGCCAAATACACGACCTCTGACTTTTCCATCCTGGGTGAGAGGAGAGGATATATCTGCTTCATAGCGCTGCGTATTCCATGAGCCATAACTGGCATTAAAGGCTGTTTGAAGGTCGGATGTCGGGCGTTTGCGAATCATATTAATAGTTGCGCCGGGATCGCCAATTCCATTATTTAAGGCATTCGCGCCTTTCACCACTTCGATACGGTCAAACAAAAAACTGTCTGGATTATCATTATTATAATTATAGCCTTCGAGTGGAATACCAACGCCATCGACTAAAACATTTGAAATCTCGAAACCTCGGGCAAGGTAGGAGGTCCGTTCCGTTTCCTGATTGCTGACGATAATGCCAGGGGTATTGCGCAGTACGTCCCGGGTATTATCCAAGGCAAAGTCATCCAGTTGCTGGCGGGTAAGGACATTGACTGTTTGCGGCGTTTCCTTGAGTGGAATATTCAGTTTTGAGGCGGTTGACGAGTTTTGGATGATATAGGCTTTACTCTGTTCAGAGCTGAGCTCACTCTGTTCTGATTCCGCTGTAACGGTAATCGTCGGTAATTGCTGAGTATCATCGGCAAAACTTTGTTGTGTAACTAAAATCGAAAAACTGAGTAAAGATAGTTTAAATGATGAAGGAACGGTAGAAGACATTTTAGTTAATGTAAATGATAATAATTATCACTAATTTTATTGTTTAATATCTCTTAAAGCAATCTCAATATAATAGGAAATCCAAATGAAAAATGAGTTAATGATAGGTAAATCTACAAATAAAAGTTTAATGTAAGAAGTAGGGAACAATAAAATATCACTGTTAAAAAAAGATGTTATTACCTTACTTTTGTGCTCCTGAACCAATTTGTTTATATACTGCACTATAAATTTTCAAATCCTCAATCTGGAGTGACTTTGTTGCATAAAGGCTTCAGAGATAGATCTTTTCTAAGTTACTCGAATTCAAGTGACAACTTGGGTATGAGGTCGACCTAATTCCGTTAATTTATCGCCTAATAATTTAATGCAATACATTTTGGTTTTGACCAAACTTCGCCGATGATAGCCTGACCATTTCTTCCATAGTGTCCTGCCTAAACATTTAACGGTTCGAAGTAATTCATTTCGCTCTTGCGAATGAACTTTTGTAGTTTTCTAAGGCTTTGCATTTTTTCTGGAGGGAACTACCGTATATGCTTAACGGTCTGCAATGACTTGACGGCATTGCTTGGTGTTATAAGCCTCGTCTGTATAAACTGAATCAATCTGTTCATCCAACGGAATTTGATCAAGTAACTCCCCAAGGATTCGTGAATCACTCACATTATTCGTTGTGAGCTGAACTGCTCGTATTTGAAGAGTTTTAGCATCTATAGTGGGTATTGGTATGTTGAATGTAGTTCGGAAATTCTGTAATCGAGCCATGGCTTTGTAATAGGGTGGCCAGTGACATCACATATTTGTAGGCATTCAAGGCAGTTTCAGCTCGTAGTCCGCTCAGCATATTTTGTGCATCGATGACCTGTGTGGCGGTGCCCATATCTTCTTTAAAAGACAATTCTTGGATGCGTAAATTTTCCTGTGCGGCTTTCAAGTTTTGTGCCAGAAGTGCATCACTTTGCTGTGCACTGAGTGCTTCGCTATAAGATTTATAAATCAGATTTTCAATTTCTTGCTGGGTGCGTGCAGTGAGTAATTCTGTAGCAGAGCGTTTGAGTTCGGCAGCCTGAATATTCTTGTTTTTATCGATCCCGGAAAACAGGTTATAGCGTGCGGCAACTCCGACAATCCAGTTTTCATTTTGATCCAGACTATATTCGCCAAAAGCAAAAACATTCGGTTTTTTTGCCGCTTGCTGGGCTTTCACATTGGCTTGAGCCAATTGGGTATGCATGAATTAGCTCTACATGCTTTACATGTGGCACTGATGAAAGGCCAAGGTACACAATATTTATGGATTGATTCAACAACTCTGCCAATTTGTAAAAATCAACGTATTTAGCGTCATAAATCATTAATCCAAATTGCATCACATGGTAGAAGCTCAATGGGCTGGTTTTATGGCTGTAAATTACGTATTGCGATGAATCAATTTGGTGAAATTGCCTGTTCTGCTTTATCGAATGGACATGTTGCTAATATAAAAATGGTTGAGCAATTGGTTGCTGGTATAGAAGCAAAACTTTACGGGGATCGAGGTTACATCAGCCAAGAATTAAAAATTAGATTGAAAGATCAAGGTATTGATTTAATTACTTATCATCGGAAGAATATGCAGGCTATTCAACTCTGTGCATCAGATAAATATCACTTAAGACAACGCAATAAAATAGAAATATTATTCGGCTTATTGAAGGGGCAATACAATTTAGTGACGAGTAAAGCACGTAGTCTTCATGGATTTCTGCGTGGAATTTACGCCTCACTATGTGCATATCAACTCACTCATCAAAATAAGCCAACAATTCAAATTAAGGAATCATCGGCTTAAGCAGGATTCGGGTTAAATAAGCTTTCAAAAATAGCTTGATACACTAAAGCTATTTTAAGCAGGCAATGAATATGAAAGAAAACGTTAAAGAAAAATAAAAAAAACAGCGTATGATTTACTCAATGGAATTTTAGATGATGCAGACAAGATGATCCGTAATGATTGGTCACGTGCCGAAATACAAGAAATTTATGACTTGCCTTTAATGGATTTACTGTTTCAGGCACAGCAAATTCATCGCCAAAACTTTGAACCGAATACTGTTCAGGTCAGTACTCTGCTTTCAATTAAAACGGGCCGTTGTCCGGAAGATTGTAAATACTGTTCGCAATCTGCACATTACGATACTGATCTGGAAATTGAAAAACGCGTAGAAGTACAAAAGGCGATTGCTGAAGCCAAACAGGCCAAAGCTTCCGGTTCGACCCGTTTCTGCATGGGCGCAGCATGGCGTAATCCGCATGAACGCGATATGCCGTATGTGCTGGAACTGGTGCAGGAAGTCAAGAAACTGGGCATGGAAACCTGTATGACTCTAGGAATGCTGAATGCCTCACAAGCGGAACGTCTGAAAGATGCAGGGCTAGATTATTATAACCACAACCTTGATACCTCACGTGAATATTATGCCAATGTCATCAGTACACGTAGCTTTGATGACCGCTTAAATACGCTTGATCATGTACGTGATGCCGGAATTAATGTCTGTAGTGGCGGTATTGTCGGCTTGGGCGAAGGCGTACAAGACCGGGTCGGTTTGTTGTTTGAACTAGCGACTATGCCGATTCACCCGGGTTCGGTGCCCATAAATATGTTGGTTCCTATTGAAGGCACACCACTGGCCGATGTTGAAAAACTGGATGTGATTGACTGGATTCGTACTATTGCGGTAGCACGGATTATTATGCCGAAGAGTTATATCCGCTTGTCGGCAGGTCGTGAATCTCTCTCTGACTCTGATCAGGCACTGGCATTTATGGCTGGAGCTAACTCATTATTTTCAGGTGATAAATTGCTTACTGCCCCGAACAGTGGTGAAGGTAAAGACAAAGCCTTGTTTGCTAAATTAGGCTTAAAAGCTGAAGCTGCCAAGAAAACAGCTAAAGAATTGGCTGTAGATGCGATGCAACCTGCTTAATTAATCGTGTAACAAACAGGGATCATTTCAGCTTGAATTGGTCCCTTTTTTATTGGAACAGACAAAATGAAGATACTGATGATTACGGGTTGGGGGCTAGGAACAGCGGTCTTAACCCCGTTTGTAGAACAGTTGCGGCAGCAGCATCAAGTTAAAGTATGGGATATTTTCGATCCTAACGTAAAAAGTCTTTTGGCCGAAAAAGTCAGGCAGGCGAGTTCGTTTGATGTCTTGATGGGGTGGTCTTTGGGTGGACAGTTGGCACTTTTGCTGGCTAATGAAATCCAGCAACAACTGAAAATTGCCAAGCCAGTGATTTGCTGTATGTCAAATCCCTGTTTCGTGGCCAATGAAGCATGGCCACAGGCGATGCCAGTTGAACAATATACACAATTTAAATCTTCCATACTGGCTGATCCAAAACGCGGGATGCAGCGCTTCTGTACCTTGGTCACTTTAGCTGGTGCAGCAGCGCGTGAACGTGCAAAATTATTGCACCAACAGTTAAATAGTATTGATTTAAACTATCAGATTAAGCATCTTTATCTCTTGCATCAATTAAATCTGGTGGATATCCTAAAAAATCATTCAGTCAAGATGCTATTTATATTTTCCGAGAACGACATGTTGGTTCCTTGCAAAGTTAGTCAAGAATCCGTGTTTTTAACAACCCAAAATCTGAATTTGGTAAAAATACAGGGCACGCACGATGCCATCCTTTTTGATGCCAAGTTACTCGTTGAGCCAATTTTAAAATTTTTAGCCGATCTGGCTTAAGCAAAAAGAGATTGGTAGCTCTTGACGTTTCATTTTCAGATTTAACGCGCTAAGATCAGTTTTAGTTTTAATAATTGGGGTAAATTCTGTGCAGGACGCTTTTGATCAACAGCATATTTGGCATCCTTATACCTCCATGACACAACCCTTGCCATGTTACAAAGTTAAAGCTGCAAATGGTGCAGTCATTGAACTTGAAGATGGTACCGAGCTGATTGATGGCATGTCGTCCTGGTGGTGCACAATTCACGGTTATAATCATTCTGAACTCAATCAGGCCGTAACAAAACAATTAGAGTCGATGTCACATATCATGTTTGGTGGTTTGACTCATCAGCCTGCGATTGATGTGTCTAAACTGCTACTTGAGATCACGGCGCCTGAACTGGATAAAATTTTCTTTGCCGATTCCGGCTCGGTCGCGGTTGAGGTGGCGTTGAAAATGGCTGTGCAATATTGGAATGCACGTCAGCAACCACAAAAAACTAACTTTGTTACCACACGCTCTGGCTATCATGGCGACACCTGGAATGCCATGTCGGTTTGTGATCCTGTAACTGGTATGCATCAAATTTTTGGTTCGAGTTTGCCGAACCGTTTATTTGTTCCGGCACCTCAAAGCCGTTTTGATGGGGCATGGCAACCCGAAGATATACAGCCACTTGAGCACCTGCTGGTACAGCAGCATCAACAGATTGCTGCCATGATCATTGAGCCGATTGTGCAAGGTGCAGGCGGGATGCGTTTCTATCATCCAGAATATTTAAAGCAAGCTAAGTTGTTGTGTGAAAAGTACGATGTACTGCTGATTTTAGATGAAATTGCCACCGGTTTTGGCCGCACTGGAAAACTATTTGCTTATGAACACGCTCAGGTCACACCAGACATTATGTGTATCGGTAAGGCATTGACTGGTGGTTATATGACCTTGTCAGCGACCTTAACCACTCGCCATGTAGCAGAGACGATTTCAAGTGGTGAAGCGGGTGTGTTCATGCATGGCCCAACTTTTATGGCTAATCCGTTGGCCTGTGCGGTCGCATTAAAAAGTACCCAGCTGTTACTGGCTCAAGACTGGCAGACGCGTATTCAACAGATTGAAAGGACACTAGAACAATATTTACTGGATTTAAAATCCTTGGCACAAGTCAAAGATGTGCGTGTCCTCGGCGCAATTGGCGTGGTTGAGCTACATCAAACTATTGATTTGGCGCGTTTTCAGGCTGAATGTGTATGCCGTGGCGTCTGGATTCGTCCTTTTGGCCGTCTGGTCTATGTCATGCCGCCATATGTAATTTCAACACAGCAACTTGAAACTTTATTAAAGCATATGCGGGAGATGATTCAGCAGATAGAGGCAGTAGCATGAACCATCTTGAGCATTTCCAGCAGCAGCTAGATGACTTGAAACAGCAAGGGCAATATCGCCAGTTTAAGTCCAATATTTCTAGCCAGCCAAGATTGCAACTCAATGGCCAAGAGATGCTGAATCTGGCATCCAATGACTATTTAGGTCTGGCATCCAACTTAACGCTACGTGAAGAATTTTTTGACCTCACGCCGATGTCTGAGCGATATATGAGTTCAAGCTCTTCACGTTTACTGACAGGAAACTTTCCCAATTTTGAACAACTTGAAGCACAGATGTCACAGGCTTTTGGACGTTCAGTACTGCTGTTTAATAGTGGTTATCACATGAATATCGGGATTCTTCCTGCGCTCAGTAATGCTAAAACCATGATCATTGCTGACAAACTGGTACATGCCAGTATTATCGACGGGATTCGTTTATCTAAAGCTGGCTATGTGCGTTACCGCCATAATGACCTGCAGCATTTGACTCGGTTTTTAGAAAAATATCAGTCAGATGAATCTATCCAGCGCATTATTGTGGTAACTGAATCAATTTTCAGTATGGATGGGGATGAAACAGATTTAGCTGCTTTGGTGGCATTAAAACAGCAGTTTGCAAAAGTCATGCTCTATGTCGATGAGGCACATGCAATTGGTGTGCGCGGTGAACGTGGATTGGGCTGCGCAGAACAGTATCAAGTATTGGATCAGATTGACTTCCTGGTCGGTACCTTTGGCAAGGCTTTGGCTTCAGTTGGTGGTTATCTGGTCTGTGCGCCAGTGATTCGTGACTATCTGATTAATAGCATGCGACCTTTAATTTTTAGTACCGCCCAGCCGCCACTATGTATGGCCTGGACTAGATTTATTTTTCAGAAGGTACAGCAGCTTCAGGCGGGACGAGTACATTTGGCAGCATTGGCTGTACGCTGTCAGCAGGGCATTCAAGACTTGGGATATCACTGTCCGTCAACTTCGCAAATTGTGCCGGTACTGATTGGTGAGGCAAAACGCACCATTCAGGCGGCTGAAATTATGCAACAGCAGGGATTTTATGTGCTACCAGTACGTCCGCCAACGGTTCCTGCCAATACCTCCAGACTCAGAATCTGCCTGAATCAGAACATTTCTGCGGATGAGCTGGATGCATGTCTGCAGGTGCTGAGGAATTTGCCGCGATGAACAGCAAACAAATTGCCCAACGTTTTGCTCAGGCAAATCTCAGTTATGAGCAGCATGCGCTTGTACAAAGTGCCGTAGCGGCAGAGTTGATGCAGTTCATGCAGCAGCATGTAGCACAACCACATTTGCAAAGAGTATTGGAAATTGGCTGCGGTTCAGGGTTTTTTACCCGGCTTTTTATGCAGTATTACAGCTTTGATCATTTATTTTTAAATGATCTATATGCCGAAGTGAAGCAGCATTTCCCGGAAGCTGATCGGCTTTTGTGGGGAATTGGTAATATTGAAACCTTGCCACTGCCGCAGTCTCTGAACATGGTGCTGTCGTGTTCTGCATTGCAATGGATCTCGGATTTAAAAGCATTGTTGCTCAACATTGCGCAGGCCTTAAATCCCTCTGGGCATCTGTGTTTTGCCAGTTATACGGACAATAATTTAAAGGAAATTAAGGCACTGACCGGACAAGGCCTGGATTATCTGCCTTTAGCGGAGGTCTGTGAACTGCTTGAATCCTTAGGCTTTGACATTCTGCTGCAGACAGAAGAACAGATGACCTTGCATTTTGAGCATCCGAAACAGGTGTTACAGCATATCAAAGCCACTGGTGTACAGGCGACGGCACAGGGGTTTCGGTGGACAAAATCGTCCTTACAGGATTTTTATACCGGCTATCAACAATTCCAAGACCCTGAAAGCAAACAGTATGCACTGACCTATCATCCGGTTTATGTCATTGCACGGAAGACAGCATGAGCGCACAGATTTATTTTGTCAGCGGCATTGATACCGCAATTGGTAAAACCTTTACTACTGGTTTTCTGGCCAAAAATTGGAATGAGCAGGGCATTCGTACCATAACCCAAAAGCTGATCCAGACCGGAAATGTCGATATATCAGAAGATATCGAACAGCATCGTGCAATTATGGGTTGTGGATTGTTACAGGAAGACCAGCAAAAACTGACCATGCCGGAAATTTTTACGTATCCGGCTTCACCGCATCTTGCTGCGCGGCTGGATGGGCGAGCCATTAACTTTGAACAGATTCATCAGGCTACCGAACAGCTGGCTGCGGCCTACGACTGTATTTTGCTGGAAGGTGCCGGTGGTCTGATGGTGCCCTTAACCGAAGAGTTCCTGACTATTGATTATATTCAGACACATAATTATCCGGTGATTCTCGTCACTTCAGGGCGTTTAGGCAGTATTAATCATACCTTGCTGAGTCTTGAACTGTTAAAACTCCGCGGGGTTAAATTATATGCCATTGCTTTTAATCATGCAGATAACTCCAAAGATCCCTTGATCGCTGAAGATACGATTGCCTATTTAAAACAGTATTTGCAGCGTGATTTTGCTGATACGACATGGATTGATATTCCTGCTTTAACTTTAGCTCCGTCTGCCCATGGATAAATGATCAACTTGCAGCGGGGCTGATGTGAATGCTTAAGCCTTGAGGCTGCGCTGCTGTAAATTGAATCTGATAGCCATATTTGTTTAACACCGTTTTCACCAAAGATAAGCCTAGCCCATGCCCATTTTGCTAGGGAGATTTATGCCAGAAACGCTGTCCCAAGTATGCATATAGTCAAACCGCTTAATTACCCATACACTCGTTAAAGAAACGACTAAAAAGCTTATCTATTGAGTTAACCAACCATTTTTTCCTTTTTGCTTTCACCCATGCCCACATTTTTTCAATAGGATTAAGGTCAGGACTATAAGGTGGTAACCAAAGTATTTGATGCCCATGTTGGGCTAATAGATCTTGTATATCTTGTCGTTTATGGAAGGCTGCATTGTCCATGACAATTACACTATTCGAGGGTAATTCTGGTAATAAAAACTTATCTACCCAAAAATGAAATACATCCGAATTTACTTTGCTA
Source organism: Acinetobacter lwoffii (assembly GCF_049367455.1). GTDB lineage: Bacteria > Pseudomonadota > Gammaproteobacteria > Pseudomonadales > Moraxellaceae > Acinetobacter > Acinetobacter lwoffii_W. Next base: position 68,590 of record NZ_JBMPXW010000011.1, on the reverse strand, counting down.
TCAAATAAGCCAACTGCAAATAACTTACTCTCATGGATTGCTCCTATTGCATTGGTTTGATTTTTTAATTGCCAATTATATGTTCCATAACAAGGAATTCCCTGTTTTGAATAACCATGAGGTCTATATTCATGAGATTTAAATCCACTTTCATCAAGATAGATGATCGGGTGTTGACACCTTAATCGGTTTAAATCTTTTAAATACTGCTCTCTGAGTTCTGTTTTTGCTTTCGGGTGCCGTAAGGTCTTTTTTTAACTGTAATATTTAGACGCTTGAGCGCATCTCCAATTGTAGAAGTACCACAACCAAAACGAGCAGCGCGTTCATATTGATAATCATCAGGATATTGCTCAACATCTGCACGTAAGGCATCATCATCAACTTTAGATGGTTTTCTTGGTCGAGTTCTTTTTATTTCGATTCGCTTTTTCCATTCGACAATTGTATTTTTATTAATTTCGAAGTGCTGAGCAACCGCTCGGATAGATTGACCTTCTTCAAGCTTGGCTAATATTTTCTTTCTAAAATGTATTGGATAACTCATATCAGTATTGTATTGGTTTTTTGGCGTGTGGACTATATCTTCAACCTTTGATTATCATTATGAATGATCAGCACACATGCAGCATAGCAATTGAAATGGTGTTTGCCTGTGCATGCAATAGAGCATTGTTAAGTAGGTTTTTAAAGACGGTATCTAGTTCAAAATCGGGTAGGGCAATTCGGGTCAGGCTCGGTCAGTCAATTGTTAAACTGGGTTCAATTTCCGGATAAAGCGACTGTAAATCGGCAATCACCTGAGTCAGGAGCCGTGCAATTTCAATACTGTACTAGATATCACTCAGTACTTGATCGGTAGAGGAAAGTGCTAGAAGCTGTTCCAGTAGCTGGGTACATCGGCGGATACCAAGGTGTACCTGCTGCAAGCTCTGTTGCAATTTTGGCGAGCTTGCCTGTTGTTCTGCCATCAGTTGTGCAAGCTGAATATGAGTTTTGATCGCGGTTAAAGGACTACGCAATTCATGGGCGGCGTATGAACTAAATACTTTTTCATTTTCCGGATTTTGATGCAGTTTATGTATTAAGTGCTTAGAGTTTTGGGCAAAGGACTGTACCTTGGAAGGCATTACTTTGGCATCTAAGGTTTTTAAATAGTGAGTAGCATCATTCACTGATAAATTTGGCTGACTTAAAAGGTTGAAACTCCATCTAAGGCTTTAAGCTCTCGACGAATAATCAAAACGATTAAGTCTATAACATAGCAATAAAGACAAAATTATTGGTATTAATACCGATTATAAAATCTTTTTGAGCAATTATCCACGTAGGAACATCCGCTCTGCTACCACCACTTGAATATCCTCACGACGTAACACATAACTGAGCCTCACCTTGTTGCTTTGTACTAAAGCCAACTACTTGGTGGCTTAAATCTTTCGGTGCACCTCGGGTTTTTGCTACCACATGCTGAACGACACTGACGTCAGAGCCAAATAAAGACACTTTATAGGCAATCAACTGCTCTTGATTGGTGGAATGAAGTTGTTGGGCTAGTACATTTTCATCCAAGTTTTGCATCGGCAGTTGTTGAGTCAATCGAGCGACCATTGGATGGCTGAATCAAACCAAATTGATATATTTCCTTGACTGAGCAAGGCTTTATTGTAGGTAGATCAACTGGTTGTACGATAGATCTTGGGTGCAGACCTCTTCATTTAGAAATTATATTCCCCAAGAAGCTTTCAGTAGTAGGTTTGTGCAACAAAGCCTCTTGCAAATAAAGGCTATCAAGGGATTTATACATTGTATCCAAATAGTTTATGGCCATTAAAAGCAAAAAAGCACTAAAAACCAGATCTCGAGCTAAAACTTTATAACCAAGAAATCAATAAAAGAAGAATTGGGATTGAACAGGTATTTGGAACTTTGAAAACCTTCAAAATCCTTGCCGAGCGATATCGCAACCCTGGCAAAAGACTAGGATTAAGATTTAATTTAATTGTGGGAATCTATAATTTTGAGCTGAGTAAAAAGTGAATTATGAAAGAAATCTAATATATAAAATTTTAAGAGATTATAAAAATTGGTCATACCAAAAAATAAATTAAATCTTTTATATTGTGTTTTTGGGTTAATATTACTAATATCGCCAATACAAAATGCACATTTTATCTCTTAAACACTAAATTGGTCATACCAATTTAGTGTTTAAGTACAATAAACTGTTCAATCTAGTAGTTAAGCATTTCAAGGAGTAGACAATGCTTCAACAGTGGCAACAAATTTATGATCCTATAGGCAATATCTGGATTTCGAGTGCTATTGCGCTAGTTCCAATTATTTTCTTTTTTTTTAGCGTTAGCTATTTTTCGCATGAAGGGTAGTGTAGCCGCTACAATTACCGTTTTTTTAGCCTTTCTGGTCTCATTATTTTTATACAAAATGCCAATTGGAATGGCATTAGCATCAATGGTCTATGGATTCTTCTACGGCCTGTGGCCAATTGCATGGATTATTATCGGTGCAGTTTTTATATATAAGATTTCAGTAAAAACAGGACAGTTTGATGTTATTCGTTCGTCTATTCTGTCAATTACAGAAGATCAACGTTTGCAAATGCTATTAGTTGGGTTTGCTTTTGGTACGTTTTTAGAAGGTGCGGCAGGTTTTGGTGCGCCCGTCGCAATTACTGCGGCACTGTTGGTGGGACTCGGCTTTAAGCCTTTATATGCGGCTGGGCTATGCCTGATAGTTAATACTGCACCTGTTGCTTTTGGTGCAATGGGAATTCCGATCATTGTCGCTGGGCAGGTTTCAGGTGTTGACACCATGGAAATCAGTCAAATGGTTGGTCGTCAGTTACCCTTTATGGTGCCAATTGTATTGATCTGGATCATGGCAATCATGGATGGTTGGCGTGGGGTTAAAGAAACTTGGCCTGCTATTTTAGTTGCCAGCTTATCTTTTTCTTTAGCGCAATATCTAACATCAAATTTTGTTGGGCCTGAGTTACCCGATATCACTGCTGCAATTGCATCATTAATCAGTTTAACTATCTTACTTAAGTATTGGAAACCAAAACATATTTTTCTTTTTGAGGATAAAAATATACAGGTAGATGAAACTATTATCAAGCAAGCTCGTAAACAATATAGTGTGGCACAGATAGCCAAAGCCTGGTCTCCATTTCTGATACTTACAGCAATGGTGACGATCTGGAGCATCAAACCTTTTAAAGATTTATTTGTTAAGGACGGCCCATTAAGTGATTTAGTAGTTTCAATTAAAGTGCCGTATTTGCATCAATTGATTCAAAAGCTACCACCTGTCGTGCCTGAAATTAAAGATTATGATGCGATTTATAAGTTTGATTGGTTATCAGCAACGGGTACGGCGATTATATTGGCGGCATTGATCACGATTATTTATTTAAACATGAAACCTAAAGAGGCAGTTTCGACATTCTTTGAAACCGTGAATGAACTAAAAACCCCAATTTATTCGATTGGTATGGTACTGGCTTTTGCGTTCATTGCAAACTATTCAGGTCTGTCAGCAACGCTTGCTTTAGCACTGGCACATACGGGTCAGGCTTTCACCTTCTTCTCACCATTCTTGGGTTGGGTTGGAGTGTTTCTTACAGGTTCAGATACTTCAGCTAACGCATTGTTTTCAGCGTTACAAGCAACTACAGCACAGCAAATCGGTGTGCCTGAAGTCTTGTTAGTTGCTGCCAATACCAGTGGTGGAGTAACAGGTAAGATGATTTCCCCTCAATCAATCGCGATTGCTTGTGCAGCAGTGGGTTTAGTTGGTAAAGAATCTGATTTATTTAGATTTACAGTAAAACACAGCATTATCTTTACGGTGATGATTGGTATTATTGTGACCTTACAAGCTTATGTTTTCCCGTGGATGATTCCGTAAACGGGTCAAGGAAAAAAATGAAAGTCTCCGACAAAGTGGTACAGCGTTTACGTCTATTGATTGAAAAAAATAATGTGCAAGTCGGAGAGCGATTGCCTGCTGAACGCCAACTCTGTGAACAGTTAGGTGTGTCTCGTAGCTCTTTACGTGAGGCGATTCAACAACTGATTACCGCAGGGATTATTCAGAGCAAAGCGGGTGCAGGCACCTATTTAAAGCAGTTGCCTGCACATTGGTCACAGTATCAAATCGTTGAGCCATTATCCGGTTTGATGGATCAGGATCCTGAATATCGTTTTGATGTACAAGAAGCTCGTATGGTGCTTGAAGGTGGTACAGCATGGTATGCCGCACAACGTGCCACACCCAGTGATTTGATCAATATTCGTCAATGTTTTGAGCAGATTAGCCATTTTCAGGCTTTAGGTGATGATGCCCACGCAGCAATAGCGGATGCGAAGTTTCATCTGGCGATTGCAGAAGCATCCCACAATCTAGTGCTGATCCAAATGATGCGTAGTTTGTTTGATTTATTGCAAGACAACGTGATGTTAGGGCGACGTAAAGTTTACACCACACCACAACATTTTGAACAATTGCATGACCAGCATTTTGAGGTGATGGACGCAATTGAACGTCAAGACTCAGAGACTGCACGTAAGGCAGCTTGTGGGCATATTGAATTTGTTGTTCAACGCGTACGTATGATCGATGAAGAAGAAGCTCGTCGTCAACGTTCGAGTCGATTAAATAGGACATAAGTTATGATTATTTCTTCTGCAAATGACTATCGTGAAGCTGCGAAACGTCGTTTACCGCCATTTTTATTTGAATACATCGATGGTGGTGCCTATGCGGAATATACTTTAAAGCGTAATGTAGACGATTTATCAAAAATCGCTTTACGTCAACGTGTGTTAAATGACATGTCTGAGCTGAGCTTAGAAACGCAATTGTTTGGTGAAAATTTGGCGTTGCCAGTGGCATTGTCACCTGTAGGTCTAACGGGTATGTATGCGCGTCGTGGTGAAGTTCAAGCCGCGGTTGCCGCAGATAAAAAGGGCATTCCATTTACCTTATCAACAGTTTCAGTTTGTCCAATTGAAGAAGTGGCACCTGCGATTCAACGTCCGATGTGGTTTCAACTGTATGTACTACGTGACCGTGGTTTTATGAAAAATGCCTTGGAACGTGCTAAAGCCGCAGGCTGTTCTACCTTAGTATTCACAGTCGATATGCCTGTTCCAGGTGCGCGTTATCGTGATGCACATTCAGGAATGAGTGGTAAAAATGCTGCAATACGTCGTTATATGCAATCGTGTATGCACCCACACTGGGCTTGGAATGTCGGTTTATTGGGTCGTCCGCATGATTTGGGTAACATTTCGAAATATTTAGGTAAGCCGACAGGTCTGGAAGATTATATCGGTTGGCTGGGAAATAACTTTGACCCTTCAATTTCTTGGAAAGATCTTGAGTGGATTCGTGATTATTGGGAGGGTCCCATGGTTATTAAGGGGATTTTAGATCCTGAGGATGCCAAGGATGCGGTACGTTTCGGAGCAGATGGAATTGTGGTCTCCAATCACGGTGGTCGTCAGCTTGATGGTGTTTTGTCTTCTGCTCGTGCGCTTCCTTCAATTGCAAGTGCGGTCAAAGGTGACATCAAAATTTTAGCAGATTCAGGGATTCGTAACGGTCTTGATGTGGTACGTATGTTGGCTATGGGTGCAGATATTTGTATGCTTGGTCGTGCATTTGTATACGCACTTGGTGCTGCCGGCGGTTCTGGGGTAAGTAATTTACTAGATTTGATTGAGAAAGAAATGCGTGTGGCAATGACATTGACTGGTGCAAGAACCATTGCAGATATTACATCGGATTGCCTGGTCAAACTAGAGAAAGAGTAAGCGATTTAATTACTCACATTACTAAGGCTTTGCCAACTTTCCTTTGGAAAAAGAGATTCTTATCTAAATAATTTGGGTAAACAAAGCTTCCTTTTGAAAAAAACCAACCTTGGCAAGAGTCACCGACATAAAATACACTAAATAACATAATTGGTATTTTAATAAACTCTATATATAACAGTTATATAGAGTTTTTATTTTGTGTGGTGTAATTTAAGGTAGGGTGGGGTACTTTGATTTTTGGTCACTAATTTATTGTGATAATCAACAATAATAACCAACATACACATGCTTAATCTAAAGGTGTTTTACTGACTGGTATAATTTTATAATGAGAGGGGGTGTTGCCTGGGGCTACGGTTTCTGTTTTGCCTTTTGGCGTAAGACGTACAAATATAAGCTTTCTACTTTTTCACGTGCCCATGGTGTGGTACGCAAGAATCGCAATGATGATTTAACACTTGGGTCTATGCAAAAACATCTAATTTCAATTTTACGACTTAAACCTTCAAAGCCACCGTAGTAATCCAATAATTCATCCAAAATGTCAGCAAGTTTTTTGCCGTGTAAAGGGTCATTGGAGTTGTTCATAATAGATCAATCGTATTTTGGGTGGCCATTATTATAACCTGGGCTAGTTGGAAAACTAGAGAGTTGGAATGTAAGTAATGATGGACTGAATAGCCACCAAAATTCTGGAGCACACCCAGCCATCGGGTGATGCATCATATATATGACTTGGTAATCCCATTTGCTGTGTAGGAAAGTTTTTTCTTAATGGGTCACCTTTTAATGGAAGTAGGTAAGAGGAAAGCTCTAAACCTTTACGGATCGCTTCAGCACTGTATTCAAAGGCAATTAATGGTCGACCTGTGATTGCTGTTGAGGAGACCAGTGTACCCTAAAGCCAATATTCACCCCATCCATTGTAGTAAACATTAAGTTTTTTGAGCATGGATTTATTTCCTTTTGATACGTTGGCGAGCCGTATTGCTCTCATAGCGAAGAATATCATCTACACTGTTTAAATTAGGTTTGAAGAGTTCCTCTAATTCTTGTAATCGGCCTAGGACCATGGCAACGCGTACTAAATTTTCAAATGAAACATTTCGACCTGCTTCCAGATTGGATACTGTATTCACACCAATACCAGCACGTGCAGCAACATCTGCCTGAGTCATTTCCAGATAAAGTCGTTCTTTACGAAGCCTCTCACATAATAATCCAACAACTTCTTCAGGTTTTCTGAATTTTAAATCCATAATATCGGGTCTTATGTCCATATATGTCTATTAAACCACAAAATAATGGAGTTATAAAATAAACAGTTGATCGGTAAGAAGGTGCTTTATTGGCCTGATTAGATCCTATTAGATTAAAGAAATCTAATTAGACATTTACAATCTAATGGAATCTAATACAATCTATGGTAATAAATAAATCATTGCCGAGTAATTAAAATGATGACCATCTCCAATGACCCTTGGCACTTTCCACGTACCGAACTGGCGAAACAAATTTTAGGCATGTTTGAGACTGGACTAGCTAGTTCTCTGACTTTTTTTGCCCCACGCCGGATGGGAAAAACTGAATTTTTACGAAAAGATATTACGCCCCTAGCAGAACAGCTTGGATGGCGCGTTTTTTATTTCAGTTTTTTAGATGCAGGCCTGCATAGTGAAGGGCAGTTTGTAAAAGCTCTTGATGAGTTTTCAAAACAAAATGGCTTAATGGGGAAAGCCACACATTGGATTAAAAATATTGGTTCTTTAAGTACAGAGGTGGCAGGGGTAAAAGCTGAAGTGACACTTCTACAAGGACAAGTGAATTCCAGTATTTTGTCTAGCATTACTAAACTGGCTCAGCAGGGGAAACCTATTTTACTGTTACTTGATGAGATTCAGGCTTTAGCTAGTTCAAAATATAAAACCACGATTGCCAGTTTACGTACCGCTTTAGATATGCATAAAGAAACAATAAAGGTAGTTTTTACTGGTTCAAGTCGAGAAGGCCTGAGACAAATGTTTTCTGTGAGTAGTGCTCCCTTTTTTCATTATGGACAGAATTTACCTTTTCCAAATCTAACAAAAGCATTTACAGATCATCTGGCAGATGTATTTAATCAGACAACAGGACGTAGTTTGAATAAAGAAATTTTATGGCACGCTTTTTTAGATATGAAGCAAAGTCCTCAACTAGCAAGATCATTAGTGGAGCGTTTAGCCTTAAACCCAATGCTGGCTATAGATTTTGCCAAGGAACAGCTTATAGCCGATACAATGGGGCATCGTGACTTTTCGGGATTATGGGGAGAGTTTAAGTTATTAGAACAGCTAATTTTAAAAGCCATAGCGGAATCACAAGTTGAACTTTATAGTAGTCAATTTAGACAACATCTGGCTGATTCCATTGGTGTAGATAACATTGCGGTATCAAGTATTCAATCGGCCCTACGTTCTTTATCAAAAAAACAAATTATTTTTAAACCAGAAAATGGTACTTATGAAATCGAGGATGCTCTTTTTAAAGAATGGATTATGGATGAAGCATAATTTTGAAAACTCATTTGGATAAAAATTAACCGTACTGAGTTTGTCGGAGAATTTTTATTTAAGTATTTTATTCATAGACATTATTTCAATATAATGGGTGTCTATGAACAGAGAAATTCAACAAAGACTCGTATGAGTTAAATTATTTGAAGAGACTAATGATGCTGGCCTGGTTTGTCGGAGATGTGGCATTTCTAGACCAACTTTACGCAAGTGGTAGAAACGATATTCTGAACAAGGTATTGATGGATTAAGTAGTCATAGTAAATGTCCCTTAAAATCGCCAAATACTAAAATCAATGCTGAGCTAGAAGCTTTAATATTGGAAATGCGCTCAGCTAGAAATCTTGGTGCTCGACGTTTGCAAACCGAATTAATGAGCTGCACGGAGTCTCGTTGTCCTTGGCGACTATCCATAAAGTACTATCCACCCATTAAGTCAAACCGATTAAAAAATTCCGTCGTAAAGTAGATTACATTTGTTATGAACGTCCATTACCAGGCGATAGAATTCAAATGGATACCTGTAAACTGGGTCCAGGACTATATCAGTACACATCTATCGATGACTGCACACGATATCGCGTTTTAAGGATATATAAACGCCGAACAGCAGCGAATACTCTCGACTTTTTAGACTGCGTAATTGAAGAAATGCCTTTTCCCATACAGCGAATACAGACCGATCGTGGGCGGGAATTCTTTGCTGAAAAAGTACAGAAAAAAATGATGCAGCATGGAATCAAATTTAGGCCAAATAAACCAGGTTCACCTCATCTGAATGGCAAGGTAGAGCGTTCACAAAAAACTGATAAATCTGAGTTCTACGCTACTGTAGATATCGATTCTGAGGATATCCAAGACAAGCTAGCCGAATGGCAGCATTACTATAACTGGATGAGACCACATTCAGCGTTGAAAGGTAAAACACCGATGGAGAGGTACTTTGAATTATGTGAAGAAACTCCTTTCTCAGATGAAGTCCAGAAGCAATACAACCCCTCAAATGAACGGATTCAACATGCCAATTACAAGATGGATCTAGAGATCGCTAAATTGAAATGATCTCTATGAATCACACATAGAAACAATGCTAAAACTTTTGACCCCATTTGGTTTAAAATTAACTGTTGTGAAGAAATGATCACTTTCTATCAGGATATTTTCGATCTCAATGAACTGTTTAACTTCTCGAATTTGATTGTCTTTATTCACAATATTCCTATTGAGTGAGTCGAATCTGTGCTCAGGTTGAGCAGTTCGGCTACTGTTCTGAAATGACAGCTTTGTCCGTTATAATTGTATAAACATTTTGGTGTCTGGTAATTATGTCCTCATTGATCAATTTTCTATCTCACTTTAGTAATCCAACTCTTCATCGCAGTCTGAGCTATGCTAAACACATTGATAGGGAAACGATTGAGTTCTTTGAGGAAAATGATGATGTCACGATGTATGCTCAAATTGAAGGGACAGATTATTACGATACCGCGATTACCTATAATCTTAAAAAAGACCGTTTAATCGATGATGACTGCACTTGTCCAGTTGGATATAACTGTAAACATGCTGCTGCTTTAGCGCGGTTATTCTTTCAAGAATATCGTCAGGAATTTCAACAGCGTTATGCTGAATCTCAATCTCCGCAGGGAATCGCAAAACGCCGATGGGGGGATGATCAGGCGCAGCGCTGGTTGAATGATTTTAAACGGTATTTGCAACAGACTGAACCAGAGCAATCTGTCAAAACAAACAATTATTTAATTTACCTGCTAGATCAGTCGGTCAGCTTAAAGAAATTGACAGTTGATGTTCAGAAAGCCAGACGCAATAAGAACGGCTCAATTGCAGGGGAAAGTTATTATACCCAATATGAAAATATCACCAGAAAGCATCTGACTTTACCTGAACAAAAACGACAATTATTTAACCAGATTTATTATTACGCCAAAATAAACAGCGACGAACGCTTTTATCAAAGCAATCTTGATATCTCAAGCATTTTATTGGAGCATTTCAAATCTTTTATTCAAAGTGGCGATGTGTACTGGAAAAAAAAGAGCCATACTGCACTTCAATGGTCAGAACAAGGCTATCACATCGAACTGATCTGGCAACAAGGTGTAAACAAACAGACAGAGCATTTAAACATTGAATTGGTCAATGGTGATATTCGACTCGATTTAAAATCAAATCCTCATATTCAGATTCTCGCGAGCCATCCACCATGTTATGTGGATATTCAACAGAACACGGTGGGCCAGTTATATGGTGAATATACGGCAAATCTTCTGTACCATTTTTTACAGATGCCTGATCTTCCAGCTAAGCTCTTGCCAGAGTTTGAGAAACTGACTCATCAATATTCAGATGTGAAAAATCTGCCTCAACCCGAGTTTATTCAGCATATTGATGTCTTTGAGGGTAGTCCCCAGCCAATTTTACGCTTCGGTGTTTCAGATAAATTTGATTGGAAATGGGAAGAGTCTGTTTGTGCTGAAATTGAATTCTCCTATGCAGGTGGGCGAATTAAAGCAGGTACATCAGGTGACAGTTTTATTGGTGAACAGCATGGCAAAATGGTGCGACAGCTTCGGGACTTAGTTCAGGAACAACAGTCAATCCAGCGTTTACAGCTATTGGTCGAATCACTGAAGTGGGTGAAAGATCTTAGTTATGACCAGCAATTAAAACTGGATAAACAACGTCTTGATTCTATGGTTTTTGCTTTCTATGGAGACTGGATCAAACAGCTCATGCCCATCAATCAAATTGAGTTGATGGGCTGGCAGATAGAGCATCTGGAAAACAGCCCCTTTAACCTGCAATATGTCGAAAATTTAAATATTTCTATCACTGAATCTGAAGGTCAGCAGGACTGGTTCAATATCGGGGCGACGGTTCAAGACAGTGCAGGTAATTCTTATAATTTGCTTGATGCGCTCGTAGCTTTGGTGCGAGTAAATCCTGATTTACTTGATCCACGGATTTTTAGTCATCTGCATGACAGTCAAATTTTCACCGTGAAAACTGCAGTTGATCAACCTGATTTGGCTCTATCCGCTAGGGATATTAAGCCGGTATTGTTACATCTGCAGAGCATTTTACAGCAAGAAGAGCGTAGTATTGATCGCTATGATGCGAGTCAATTATTAGAATTGCAGCATAATCTTGGGATGACATGGCAGGTCAGTGATCGCCTGCAGCAATTTGTACAGAAATTCAAACAAGGCTATCAGCAACAACTGCCGACACCACAAGGTTTTCAGGGGGAGTTGCGTCCATACCAGCAGCAGGGCTTAGGCTGGTTACAGTTTTTAAGGGAAACCCAGCATGGCGGGATTCTGGCAGATGATATGGGCTTGGGGAAAACAGCACAAACTTTAGCCCATTTACTCATGGAAAAGCAGGCTGGATATTTGCAGGACAGTCCCGCCTTAATTGTTGCACCCACATCGCTGATGCATAACTGGTTCAAAGAAGCGGAGAAATTTACCCCTGAGCTCAAGGTATTGCTGCTACAGGGGCCCGACCGCCATCAGAATTTTGAGCAGATTCCGCACTATGATATTGTGTTAACCACCTATCCGCTTCTAGCGAGAGATGAAGAACAACTAAAGCAATATGAATATCATCAACTCATTTTGGATGAGGCGCAGAATATCAAAAATCCGCGTGCCAAAGCTGCACAGGTAGTACGCCAATTAAAAGCACGACATCGTTTGTGTCTAACAGGTACCCCGATGGAAAATCATTTGGGTGAACTGTGGGCACTATTTTATTTCCTGATGCCAGGATTTTTATATTCACAAGAAATTTTTAATAAAAAGTACCGTCATCCGATTGAAAAACGCGGTGATCAGCAGTTAAGGCAAAAGCTGGTCAACCGGATTAAGCCCTTCATTTTACGTCGCTTGAAAACTGACGTAGCCAAAGAATTGCCAGAAAAAACTACGATTGAAGTCAATATTGATATGAATGACCAGCAATCCAAGTTATATGAGGCTGTTCGTGCCACGATGCAGGAAAATATTCAGAAAATTGTGGCAGAAAAAGGCTTTAAACGTAGTCAAATTCAAATTTTAGATGCCTTACTGAAGCTACGTCAGGTGTGCTGCCATCCTAGCTTACTAAAGCTGGATTCAGTGAAAACCGGGCAGGCACACTCTGCCAAACTTGAACAGTTGATGGATATGGTCGTTCCAATGGTGGAGGAGGGGCGAAAAATTCTGATCTTCTCTCAGTTTACCTCAATGTTGGAACTGATTGAGCAACAGCTCCATCACGCAGAAATTGGCTATGTGAAGCTGACTGGAAAGACCAAAAAGCGAGATGAAGTCATTACAGCATTTCAGTCTGGACAAGTGCCAGTATTTTTAATCAGTCTGAAAGCAGGAGGGGTCGGTCTGAATCTAACTGCCGCAGATACGGTCATTCACTATGATCCATGGTGGAACCCTGCTGCTGAAGATCAAGCTTCAGATCGTGCATGGCGGATTGGACAGGACAAGCCAGTATTTGTGTATAAGCTGATTACCAATAAAAGCATAGAAGAAAAAATTCTTGCCTTACAGCAAAATAAAGCAGAACTGGCACAGTCTATTCTAAGTACCGATCATGAGGGCGAAGCGAAACTGACGGAAAATGACGTGATGAACTTGTTTGAGAAAATTTAGTTTGGTTTCAGATTACCCTAATCATCTGTAAGTATCTGAAAGTCTGGATGCAATTTTTTCCAATGTTCTCTTAATTTTTCTTTATGAACAGAAATCATAGGTAAGTCTAGTAATAGCACTGGCCATACTGACCGTGCTTTGTCCATGATCGCGTGAAGTTGTTTTTCAATAACACGCCATGGAACACCGACTTTTTCAGCCCATTGTTCAAAGTGTTTCATCTCAGCTAAATACCAATCTTTATTTTTGGCAAGATTTAATGCGAAATGACGCTCATTTTCAATATATACACTGGTCATTAATATATCGTATGCGGGAGATAATCTGGGTGCACTTTTATCATGATAAATCATACTCCAGTTTTTTAAGTGCGCATCTCCATTGGCGAGCAAAATATTGACGAGTAAGCGGCTGGCAAATTGCTGAATATCAAGAATTTTGTTATCTGAAAATTGATAAATGATCTTTCCTATCTGCTCATAATTTGTGGTGCTGTATTTCTGATGTGGATATGCGCCGAAGATCTGAGCAAAGTCTTCGATGTGAATAAGCTCTATAGTATCAGCAGTACTCTGTCTATCAAATCTTTTGATTGCGAAAGCATATTGCTCTTGGGGTAAATTTAATGGTGGCAGGTCTTGTAAGAGTGCCATATCCACCAAGCGAATCTCAGGGACATCTATGCCGACTGTTTTGGCAAGGCTCATCATAGAATATTCATTTAGTGGAACAAAACCATGTCTGGAAGAAGGAGTTTTGATAATCCAATCCCCTAATAGACTGGATTCTATTGCCTGTGCTAATGTAAAACGCCCATCTTTGGCTTTCATGGAAAACTTCATTTGGACGCCAGCCAAGGAAAACTTATTATCTGTTCGAATCTCTTGCTTTAAAATCTGATCTGGATTCGAGATCTGCAGTTTGAATTTTATTTCATCTGGAATTTCTTCTGGATCTAATGGGGTCGCAATGAGTGCTCCAGGTAAGTCATGACCTAAAGCTGCCAATAACTGAAATTCATTGTCTATATGTACTTTAAGGCTTTGTGCAATGAGTTCGCGTAATGCGCCTTCTGGTAGCAAGTTTGATAGCAAGGGGTGTAAGCGCTGATGTGTAACATAGGTCTTTTCTAAAATCTTATCTGCTTGAGGATACAAGGGGGAAGTCAGCAAGCTCAAGGTCTGGCGTTGCTGATCAAATCGGAAAGAATCCGTAAAAACCAGAATATTTTTTCCGCTCTGAAATCCTGCCAAGTATCCAACGACAGCGTGATGTAATGTTAATTTCAGGACGGCAACAGTATTCATGGTTCCTCTCCTCCGAGAAGACCCTTCCATGGGTTAGTCATTAAGTCATCCTGATCTTCAATAGTGACTTTAATTTCATCATTCAATAATTGTCTAATCAAATGAACCTTATCATCAGGGATGAGCATCAGTTGAGCATTTAATCCTGCCGCGATAATTTCTAAGGTCTCTAATCGAGGGTTGCCCTGACTTTCCAGCTTTTGGTATTGCTGTCTTGAAATGCCTGTACGGGATTGCATATCAACTTGCTTTAAGCCCAATTGGGTTCGTCTTTTTTTGATTTGCTGAAGTAAAGACTCATTCATTGTAGACACATTTATTGCTTTTTAGTGTTATAAGAAACATATTAGTTTCTTTTTTCTTGAAAAGCAATTTATAATTTTATCATTTCGATCTGCAAAACAGCCTTAGCTACGTAGTGATCTGAAATGACTCTGAAAATACAGTTAAAATTTGCATTCGGACCCGCATCCTTTGTGATGGCCAGTTATTTTGATGCCAAGGAGACCCACACATTTAGAATTTTAAAAGCGGCTTTACGTTTAATTATCTTATGGATTGAAAATTGGGGTAGTGTCAATAGATCTAAAATTATAAAACGATATTATTGTGTGATTGTTCTACAATATAGCCTAGAGCTTTATAACTTTTACTCCTTCTCTGAAACATTTTGACAAATATCGGATGGTTAACATCAACATAATCATATACCTGAACTTCAAATTTACCTTCATTTGATCTATGAATACGCCCAACATATTGAGCCAAAGTGCCTTTCCATGAAATCGGGAATGCCAAGAACAAGGTATCTAAACGAGGAAGATCAAAACCTTCACCAATGTATTTTCCCGTGGCAATCACAACATGAGCATCATCTAAATTTTGTTTTTCTTTTATGTTTTTTGTATGGCTCATACCTCCCTGTAAAATAGATGTTTTATACCCTAAATCATTCAACTTATTTCTAAGATTTTCGGCATGTTTTCTACGTTCAGTTAAAATTAACGGGATCTGACCATTTTGAATACAATGAGAGACATCTTTAATAATGGCATTATTACGTTCTGTATCTTTAGTAAGATGTTGCATCAGCTTTGAAATATGTGGTTTATTTTCGGTACCAAAGAAAATTTCTGGGAATTCACCTTCATAATTTACTTTTATTAATAATTTTTTAAGCTGGGTGTGATTGTTGGATTTCGCTTTGTATACAATAGAACCAGCTTGCATGAAAATAATGGGTTGATGCCCATCTTGACGTTCTGGTGTAGCAGTTAACCCGAGAATGTAGTAGGGACTGACTTCACTGAGAAGAAATTCATAGCTTGGTGCGGATAAATGGTGGCATTCATCTACGATAATTTGTCCGTAATTAAAGGCGATAGGTTTGATTGAATTATTTACACGGTTGATTAGACTTTGATATGTTGCAATGTCAATTTGATTAGATGGTTTGGCTTTTCCACCTTGTATTGTACCAATTTCGACATCGGCTAAAAATGAATGTAATCGTTCTTTCCATTGAGAAACAAGTTCTTTGTTATGAACAATAATGAGTGTATTTGTTTGGCGTTTGGCAATGATAGAGATTGCAGTAACAGTTTTTCCAAAAGCCGTTGGTGCATGTAGAACTCCAACATCGTGTTCAAGGATTTTTTTACATGCCATTTCCTGTTCAGAGGATAATTCGGTAAGTAGATTTATATTGACTAATATGTTGCCTTTAGTACGTTGATCTTTTAGTTTTATTTTAGTATCTTGTTGATTAAGCAAGTGAATTATATCTGTTAGGCATCCTCGTGGTAAACTGAGATATTGTCCTTCAAGGCGGGCACAGCATATGTGTCTTGGAATTCCTGTCGTTGAAAAACGCATTGCTTGTGCTTTAAAAAAACGAGGGTTGGAGAAAGTGGCTAATCTTTTTAATTGAGCTATCAATTGAGAGGGTAATGTCTGAATTGGAATGTGAATCATATTTGCGAATACCAATTCAATAGCGTCTGGACATCCCGCGATCTTTTGATTTTTTTTAGGAATATTTTTTACCCATGGAGCCTCATGGTCAACATCTGTTTGATTCTGTTCGATGAAATTGTAGCCTAGTTCATTCACAATATTATTAACTTCAGAAGAACTCATTAATTCAGTTTGTTGTAAAACAGTCCATGGGTCAGTAAAGGCATTAAAGTTACTGTCAATAAAGGTACTATTTCCTAGCGCTCTTGCGTGCTTTTGTAAGGGTAATGCTATTAAATTTCCAAATCCGCCTGCTGGCATGTGATCTTGATTTGGAAACATACGATCATAAGATTCAAAATCTAGAGCTGGATAAAGTTCCATGGCCTTATCTAGAATACCTGCACCCATTAAGCGAGCTTGCTTAGCTGCAATTGGTTCAGAGAAAAATATCCAAACATGTGCGCCATTACCTGAACGAGAGCGCTCAACCAAAAATGGTATATTTAAAGATAAGCACGCTTCAGAAAATGCAGTTACACAATTTTTCCAATCTGATTTATCAAAATCTACTGCGAGTAACCTACATTGATCTGTTGCTAATAGTGGGTAAATGCCTATAACTTTCTGTCCAGTTAAATGAGAATAAAGAACTTCTTGTGTGATGGGTAATAGTTGACGGCTTTTACAGTCTGAACATTTAATTTGAGGTTTGTAACAAATGCCATGTTTCCACTCATTTGCACAAGCAACAGAATAACCAGATTTTCCACTGCTATTTTCCCAACGATAAGCAAAGGTATCAGTTCGTCCAATAAACCTTTGAGAAAATAATAAAAGTCTTTCTTCTGCTGATAAATAATTCTTATTTTTTTCTTCAAGCGATATAAGTTTTTCTTTTTCTTGATAAAGGCTTTGATATTCATTTTGTAATAATGTGATTTGGTCTAAAATTTGCTGTAATCTAACTGCAATTTCTTTTAACTTATTATTCACTGATTTTTCCTAAAACACAGCTATTACTGTCCTAATATCAAATCTTAAATTAAAGAATTACAATATAATAAATCAATTAATTTTCAAAATATTATACAAAATTATTTATATGCATTAATTTCTTTAAAGTTTTGCTCGAAGACCCTCTAGCAATTGTAAAACAGAGAACAATCCCTGAGCATTTTGAATCTGTTCTACCGGAATGCCATTAGTTAATTTATTTGATGACTTCATGAAATGCTGCATCCAGGTAGTATCTCCACCCGCCAGAGCATCTAGTGATGTGGTAATACGGATTAAAGTGAGGGCGATTTCTCCCTGTTTTGAAGTGGGATCTAATTCAAGAGAGGTTAAAGTTTTCACCGAATCTATACTGAGTATTAAGGCTAGTTGATCCTGTGCAAGACCAAGTCGTTCAGCAGCAGCTAAAACTGCCTTAGCTAATATCATTTTCTGTTTTGCAGTTTTTTCTGATGTTGTATGCATGACCGATCCCTGTTTCAGACGCTGCTAATTCATAGAGTTTATACTATTTAATTATCGTTGATCAGACACTCAATTTTTACTAAAGATATATTAAGTTTGGCTTTAGATAAGGAAGCAACGGTTAAATTATTTAACCGCATGTAGTGATTTTTAGAGCTTCAACTTGCAGTTCAAGAGATCGAGGTCTGCCAATACAGGCTAGATGTAAGCAAAATTTAAATGCAGCAAGAGCATGACCATCTTTTACTGAATAGAGTTGTAGACGAGGAAACTCTTCCTGAGTTGATGGATGTTTATCTGTTGATGCTTTTGCTAATTTGAAAAGTTGAGGCTGTTGTTTAGTATCTAACTTTGTTTGCAAATCCTGTCCAAATAAGTGCCAAAATTTGGCAGGAAATAAAGCCTTAACCTGGGAGTAAAAATGTTCGAGTTGATCGATATCCTTCCAGCGATAATGGATACCGGTATGTGATGCGGTCACTCGATTTAAAAATATATTCAGGACGTATGCAATTTGTGCTGGATTTTTACGAGCTATTTTCTGTAGATGTTCAAAAAAATATGTCACTGCATAAAGCTCTTCAGCGCTATCGAGCATTGCTGGTTTTAAGTGGGTTGAGCTATCAATACTAAATAAACGGGGATTCCATTTTTTTGATTTAATGTCTGCTAAATTTAGGGCATTTTCATACCAATAATTGACAAGCTCTTCTGGTAAATACATTTTTTGAGATACAGCTTGAGGATCGTTGTGAATCTCTAATTGATTTAAGGTTTCATAAAAGCGTTGAAGTGAAATTTTAGAGCCTTCTGTGCCGGCGAAGAAAGCAAAAAAGTCATGGGGTTGATTTGTTTGTACTGAAAGTTCTTCAAGAATGTCAGTAGCATTACTCTGAAGCCAGTTTGTTTGATCATTCAATAATATAGTGGCTAGAACTGCCTGATTTTTCTCAAAATTAAAATTTTTTTCATCCTTTGTTATTTTCAAATTTTTATACGTTGCATTGTAGCCCATGATTTTTTTAGCCAGTTCATTTTGCATATCTGAATGATGTTTCAGTAGTTTTTGACCAGCAATGAGATAACTTAAGTGAATATAACTTTTGAAAGTTTCAACGGGTTCTATATGTCCTAAAAGATGTGCGATAACAAACCAATGGTTTTGTCCATGCTCATTTTGAAGAAGTTCAGCTCGTGTTTTTTGATACTCATCTGCACTATAGTCAGTTAGCTCTTGCACAAGTGGCGCATATTCACAGTTCAGTACAAGTGATAAATGATTCGCTGTCGTGTGACGAAAAGAGTGAAATGAATAATGATGTCCTTTAAATACCTGATTCATTATCAGTTTTAGGGGTACAGTGACAGTGTGTCGATTCAGTTTTTTATTTTCATTCAAGTTGCTGAATAAATATAAACTTTTCTTATTCTCTAAACGTTTTTCAACAACAAAATCGCTAAAAAATTGGTATTCATCGTCTTTAAGCAAAGCGTAGGCAGGCACAATCCGTTCCGCACTATCAGTTTTGAGCAGATGTTGATTTCCTTGTTTTTTTGAACCATAAGGTTGGACCCAGATAGAAAATTGATCTAAACCCTCGATATCTTTTACACGTAATCCCAGTATTTCATTGATACGCATACCAGTTCGGTAAGCTAAAATATAAATGATTTTTAATAATCTATATTGATGGTCTGAGATGGATTGATCATGTAAGAACTGATTTAACTTCTTGGTGGTGTTTCAAAAAGTATGCTGACATTAAATGAAGCCATTATTGATGTAAAAAAAGGTTAAGTCGAAAGCTTTAAAATGGTTTTCAATCTTTTTTGAAAAATTACAACTCCTTCTAAAACCGCGCCTAATTCGATGCCTTATTTTGCAATTATTACCTTCAATACCTACAGTAAAAAATTTACCAATACTTTGCTTGCAGTTTTTAAAAGCAGTTATGAAACTGTCCCAATGATCACTTGCAATTCGGGTGTAGTGAATACCTAATTGTTTAAGCTTTGTCTTCAATCGTTGAACTGTAGCTAAGTCTCTTTTACCCCAAACATAAGCAACAATCTCACCTGTTTCTCGATGGTAGGCGTAAATAAGCCATTGTTTATTATTTTTATTTCCCACAAAAGTCCAAAACTCATCAACTTCAAGAGACTCATAATGACTTTGTTTAGGCTGAATTTGGTAGGTCGATTCGGTTAAAGTACGTAAAACTTTACCGATACTGATTCGCTCAACTTCAGCGATATCTCGTATACCACTACCTCTGACCATCAACTGTAATATTTTTCGAGTAATGCCTGAATTACATCCTAGATAGCTCAGAGCATGGTCACCAATAAACTGACGTTTACAGTCTTTGCACTGATAGTTTTGTTTCCCATCTACTTTGATGCCATTTTTCTTTATACTGTCACTGAGGCAGGTTGGACATTTGATTTCTAGAGTTATTCGCATTTCTCTATTTTATCAAAATTCAACCTGCTTTGTTTCAGCATACTTTTTGAAACACCACCTATTTTTTGAAAAATGAGGTGTAGATAAGCATCCACGTCTAGACTGATGTCACGAATTTGCCTTGTGTTGAAGTGAATGAGCCAAAGTCGTGTGAGTTGATCTGGAACAAAATTACGCGATTTTCGAATTGTTTTCTCATCGACAAATAGATCGCCATAGCTTGGAGAAAATGGCTCTAAAAAGATGATATTTAAATCGCAAATTTTTTGGATTTTTACGGGATTCTTTAAATGTTCAAGTAATGCATTTAATGTTGCTGTTTGACTTAGTCCACCATATAGCATTGAGCAAAGCAGAATATTTGCAATAATTTCTTCATCAGAAAACGTCGAGCTATCTTGAGCAAGAATCCAGTAGTGCCACAGTTTTTCGAGGATGATGTCAATTTCATGACCGGCCTGGATCCAATCCAAAGTGAAAATTGGTTCATCACGTTTCATTCTCGAAGGTAAGATAAGGTAGTGGGAGGTCTAGGTTATTGCTCTTATTGAGGTCTTTGATATATGTTCGGAAGAATTCATGTGCATATTTATTCCAAGCCAAATTTGGTGCTTTACGTTTAATAAACTCATAAATCGCAGGATAAGCTTGAATTAAGTCTTCAGTTGAGAATTTTTGTTCATCAAAGTATTGGCGGAGCTCATGTTCTGCATCAGCTCGTAGATTCTTTTCTAATTCATTACGTTGAAGTTGACGTCTGTCTTCTGCATAGCGTTTTTTTGAGATTTTTTTATTGCGTGAGGACATCAACTTCAACACCTGTAATTTTAAAATACGTTTTCATTTGCTCTAAAACATCTGCAATTTTGGAAAATTGAGAGAGCGATAAACTGGAAAATGGATGGGCTGCTTCTTGTTGCATAAGCTCATGTCCAAAAAGTGCCAAAATTTCAGGTTCAGAAACTTTATGAGTTAAAAATGCACGAGCTGTGTGGCGATGCCAGTTTGCATGATCAAGACCTAATTCTGGATGAAATTTTTTTACTGAAGATGGGCTTAACGGTATCCAGTCATTATTCTGAATGATTCCCAAGAGGGGGAGCTTACTCATTTTGATTTGTTGTATGACCTCACTTAAAGCTGGTTGACTCATCATGATTTGAATCAAAAAATATTCTAAAAAATTAAGGAATTTTTTTATCTCTTCAACTAAAAATGGGCAAAGTGGAATGAGGCGTCCAAATCCATTACGGCCGCCTACTTCTTTGTCTGAAACCATCAAAATTTGGCGTTTTAAATTAAAGTTTTTAAGAAATCCAGGGAATTCAGCAACGGGGCGTGCTGCTGTAAAAAGAAGAAGGATATGCCATAACCAGATGTTGTAATGATTAAAGATTGAAATTAGGTCATCTTCGGCTTGTGAAAAAATATTAAATTTCAATACAGCAAAAATCTCTGTAATGACCTGTGGCTTGGGAGCTTTACGACTACCAAAATAAAGTGTTGAATCAGATGGTGAAGTGGTAACACCACTTTCATATTTACGCACTATATCCGTACAGAGTGATTTTAAAATATCGAGATATTGTGCGTGTAAACGCGGGATATTCTGATGACAATAAGAAATAGACGATGACTGATTTGCATCAATCCCTGTAACTAGGTCTGCAAGTTGTTTATTACCTGTTTTTTCAAGAACCGTGTGATGCAGTAGAGAACTCACCTTTACGACAGACAGTTTTGGAATCAGTAATTCTTGTCTTAATTTGCGTAAATATTGCTGTATATCATCGATACTAACCGAATCCATTTTGCGAAGATCCTCTATGAATAGATTCGGAATTGGAATGTCTAAATAGATAGTCTGATTGAGCAAGCTGTCCGAATACTTAAAATTGCGGTTCTCAAATATATTAAATTTACTGCGTAAGAAGAACTGATCATTTTTATGGAGCAATTCTTGGCGGTTATTTAATTTTTTAGCTCGCTTGCTTTCTATATATAACCACTCATTCACACTATTGCCTGTTAAAAATGCGAGTATCAGGATCAAAGCACTTTTATTTTGATGTTCAGAGTAGTCCATATGAAGTCTTTTCAGTAGATGGTTCACGCTAGATGGATTTGGGAAAAAACTACTCGACGTGAGTAAATGTTCTTTACGTTGAATATGTTTTGCAACGAGTGGTAGAACATAACTTTGAATCGTTTCTGAATGTGCTGCCAGTGGTGTGACATGAGTTGGATTGACAACAATTTGCCGACTAACTGGCTCATCAATTAACGTTTCTATATTCAGTGCTTTAGATTTAGCACTTTTTTTTATTTCTACACTTTCTTCAATGAATTGTTCTTCATCAAGAAATTGATGTTGAAGCTGTGTACCGATACTTGCACGTGCAATCTTCGCTTTGTTTTTTAAAACGTAGTTAAAGGTAACACGAATATCATTGAGTAGATTACGGTCAAACTCAGGCAATTCATCCTTATCTAATGTGATCAGATGTTGAATAAATTGTTCTAAGCTCAGCGTTGGATCTTGAAGATAGGTATTCCAGAGACGTTGATACTCTTCTGTATTTTGATATTTTTTTTCAGTATCTAAATTTTTATTCGCATTCCTAAAGCGCTGAAATAAGCGCTTTATGGTATTGAAGTGTTCTGTGTGTGCTTGTTTAAAAAGCTCTGGTTTAAGCTCAGGAAGAGCAATTAAATAAATTGCCGCTTTTAAAACTAAAATATTCCAATTTTTTGCATGCGTCTGCAATTCAGAAAATTGTGCAATTGAATTGATGTATGACGTAATAGGTAAATCACTAATCTTAACTTTTTTCGTGAACGCGATTACCGGAGGTGTCGGCAGTTGCGAATCAAAGTCTACATCGATATCAAAGTAATCAAGATTGAGACCAACCAGAAAATTGTCAGTCTGTTTAGAAGACAATATTTTAACCACAAAGTTAATATGTTGCGTACGTTCAAATTGCTCATCACCAAACAGTTTTTCTAGTGTTTTTTGCAGTGAAATAACTGGCAAATCAATATACTCGTTTAGAGAGTTCGACACTATGATCTCCAAATTTTTTCTGTACTTAGGCAACTATCAGAGTGACCAATGAGTTCTTTTACACAGCTGCTGTTGAGTGATAATTCATTAAAAATATGTGTGCGCTGTTGTTCGATATTTTTAATACGTCGATTAAGTTGATTTCGAGAACATGAAAGCAGTTGTGCTAGCAGCTCCAGACTCATTTGATAATGTGGCTTTAAAGATGATTCTTTATTAAGAGTTAATAGTGTTTGACGTGAAAGATGCGTGTTAATCAAATGCAATGCTTTTTTGGGATTTAACGACAGAATATTAATTTTATTAGATTTGATGAATTGAATAAATTCAAGACTGCATAACTCTTTCAGAAATAATAATTCGTCATCTGAAAAAGATTGTTGATGATGAATAATTAAAGTGACTTCTTTGATATCATTCTTTAAGTAGCTAAGATATAAGTGAATATTATTAAAAACGGTGTAGCTATCAAATTCTGGAGTTTTCCAGACATGAAGTTCTTTTATACGATTAGAAATATCTAAATCTACTGCGAGATTTTTCCACATATTTAAGTAGCATAGATTGAAACCATAAGCGTGTGGATGAATGGTGATTCTGCTTTTTTTGAAATTTTTTACAGTACTTATCTGTGTTGCTGGAAACTTTAAAAGTAGTTCAGATGTCAAATCCATAAATGCCATTGAATAAAAATAATATAGTAATATTCAAGGATATTTAGAGTTTTTGAATATGGCAGGAGGCATCATTTTTTTCTTAATTTTAAAGTTTTTTATTATCGAAGGTTTCAAAATTTCCTACTGGATAGGATACTCACTATTAGTTAGCTATATTTGTGAATTGGCAAAAAATAACATGTTTTTATTATGATGTTCACATAGCAGATTACAATGAATACAGTAGGGATGAGTACAGTTAAATTATTACAATAACAATGCTCAAATTTGACCTTTTTTAATGGTAACTAAAATCAAGCAGGAATCAATTTTTGATAAGTATGTAGACAAATTTAATTTGATTGATATCGGGAGCCGTATATGGAAATTAAACAACTGAAACAGGTAGAAGTCGTTACAGATGTTGTATGTGATGTATGCAACCAATCAACGAAATTGGAATTTGGAACTTTATCTGCGCATTGGGGCTATGGTTTTAAGCATGACGGGGAAAGATATGAATTGCAGTTATGTGAGAAATGTTTTTTTTATGCACTTGAGACATTAAAAAAAGAGCGAGCAGATGAGTTTATGTTTGATGAAAACTTTGACCCTTCAACCCTAGATGGGTTTGGGTTGAAGTGAACCTATCATCGCGACAGGTTCTAAGAATCCATAAAATACTGACTCAGATTCAAGCCAGCAACTTCATTTTTAATGGCGAGTAAGGGATTCAGGAAAAATATTGTTCTTTGCTTCGAGGTCACTGAGTTCAGAAAAGGCTTGAATACCGCCTGCGGCTTTAATTGCATCTAAAGCGACTGTCATTATCAGACATCAGCGGCAGCCTTTATTGTATTTAACATCCGTCCATAGTAATGAATGAATTAAATTTTGCCTAGCAGTGGATATTATGGGGTACAAAGAATGGCTAAATTCAAAAAATAATTGCCCCGACAATAAAACAAAATAATCCAAAAATCCCCCAAATCCAGACATTCGATTTGGGTTGCTCAGTATGTGATGTATAGAACGGTTGTTGTTCCTGAACAGGATTCTCTTGGTTGCCAGCTCTGTTCTTATAGGGGTGGTGTTTTGAATAGGATAGGCCTGTGCCAGGAATACCAACGCTGGTTCGGGTGCTTTTTTTGCCAATATTTAAAGAAGCACCAGGTTTGCCAATGCTCGCGCTACTAATGCCTTTATGCGTCAGATTGATTTTTAATCCAGGTAATATTTTAATACTCTTGCGAAATTTGAAGCCCATATTTTTTCCATTTACAAGAACCAGTTTGGTTTCTATCTCAGTTGTCCGGATACAGTGAAATAAAAGTTTGATTCATTCATAGGACTGATCATTTGACTTATCTAGTGAAATATCAGTATGTTCTTCAACATAAGATATTGGCTTTTAGGCAATGAATCAAACATCAAATTATTACAATCAGCATGCTCAAGCATTTTTTGAAAATACCTATCAGGTTGAAATGGCAAGTCTTTACGCACCATTTCTAAGATATTTGCCGGAACAGGCATTGATCCTGGATTTGGGCTGTGGCTCGGGGCGGGACACTTTGGCATTTAAGAAAAAAGGCTATCAAGTTGAGGCAATTGATTATTCTGCCGAGCTGGTTGAAAAGGCGAGAGAACTGACAGGCATCAATGTACGTCAGCAAAGTTTTTACGAGCTGAATGAAGTAGCTAAGTATGATGGTATTTGGGCCTGTGCTTCTCTTTTACACTGTGAAAGAGATCGCCTGACTGAAGTGTTGGGGCGCTTATTTAAAGCATTAAAGCCAAATGGTGTGTGTTACATGTCTTTTAAATATGGCAATACAGACCGTGAGAAAGAAGGGCGTAGCTTTACTGACTTGAATGAGCAGCAAGCTTACGACTTACTCAAACAAATAGATCAGGCTTTACTGTTACAGCAATGGATTACTGTAGATAAACGTCCAGACCGTACAGAAGAGTGGATCAATATCCTGATTAAAAAAGAGCAGGCTTAGATATGTTCAGTACAGCTGACATACCAACACCCAACGAGCAGCTGAAATTTTTGAAGCATATTCAGCAGATATTGCATTCTGGGACTTTTACTTCGACATATAAGTTTGCTTTGCTGATAAGTATCACGCGTCTGGCGATTGAACAGGGGCAAGATACTGGTGCTGCCTTGCATTTAGAATATCAAGATATTGCTGAAAAGTTTATTAACCTATACTGGAAACAGTCACTGCCGTTTCAGTTTAACCAGTATGAGCCTTTTACTATTCATCAAAGCACTGGTAAGCAGGCAAAGATCATCAGTGAAATCCAGAATGCACAGCAACAATTCAAGACCTTGGCCGCGCTGAGAAAGGAGGTGCTTTACTGGAACAAGCTAAAGCGAACAGTTGCAACAACGGTTAAGCAAATGCCGGTGGTATATTTGCAGAATCTGAATGGTCAAACCATAGAGTTTCTCTATAGTCTTGAAGATTCCAAGCAGTCCCTCAACTTGTTGCCCAAGGTGATGTATTGCTTAAGACAATTTAGTGAAATCATTGAAGAGTTGTGCCAGAAGCGCTGGATTGATTTTGTCCGGCTGAACAAGCAGAACCTGGTGGTACTGGATGGTTTGCCTGACCTGGACGAATTCATGTTTGCACCTAGCCGGAATCAATTGGGGCAGGTCGCGGACTTCTTAATTGATTTACAGCAATGCCAGTGTTTTTACTGTGGCAAAAGCCTAAAAAATTCCAAATATGCTGTAGATCATTTTATTCCATGGTCTTTATATCCTGCCGATACCGGACATAACTTTGTTCTGTCAGATGACAAATGTAATTCACAGAAAAGTAATTATTTAGCATCCGAGCAATTCTTGGAGCAATGGAGAGAACGTAATCATCTGCATAATCATGCGATTACTCAGGAAATTTCGCAATTTGGTTTTTTGACTGATCTCCAACGCTCACATCGAGTTGCTGATTGGGCTTATAAACAGGCGATAGAGAATGAGTATTTAGTCTGGTTAGGGGGGAAAGAGAAGAAGATATTAGCCCCAGTGTATTAAAGTATTAAGTTTTAAAAATATTTTTAACTGTAGGAATCACACAAATTCTTTAAAAAAGACTGCGTCAATATGTGACGTTAATTTCCTGAAATTTGTTTAAATAATTATTGGAAAAGGATATTTTAAGGACAACTCTTCTTCATAATTGATGATAAGAATGGAACAGCTTAATCCATCAGATCTAAAAGCAATATTACATTCGAAACGTGCCAATTTGTACTATCTTGAACATTGCCGTGTGATGCAGAAAGATGGTCGAGTTCTTTATCTGACCGAGGCTAAAAACGAAAATCAATATTGGAATATTCCTATTGCCAATACCACAGTGATTCTATTGGGTACAGGCACATCAATTACTCAAGCAGCGATGCGCATGCTCGCAAGTGCAGGTGTTCTGGTTGGTTTTGCTGGTGGAGGTGGCACGCCTTTGTTTATGGGCTGTGAAATTGAATGGATGACACCACAAAGTGAATACCGTCCAACTGAGTATATGCAAGGTTGGATGCAATTTTGGTTTGATGAAGCCAAACGCTTAGATGTTGCTAAACATTTTCAATTGGCACGAGTTGAATATATTCAGAAGATTTGGTCGAAAGACCGAGATTTAAGAGAATATACCTTTCATGTGGATGATTTAGATATTCAACAGGCTTTAACGGGTTATGCAGCAAGAATTTCACAACAAACTAAAGTCGGAGACTTACTACTTGCAGAAGCTGCAACCACAAAACAACTTTATAAAATTGCAGCGACTCGTACAGGTTTAAAGGATTTTAGTCGCAATCCTGAACAAGGTGATTTAGCCAATGATTTTTTAAATCATGGCAATTATCTGGCTTATGGTTTAGCAGCGACAACACTTTGGGTACTTGGAATTCCACACGGTTTTGCAGTCATGCATGGCAAGACGCGTCGAGGGGCTTTAGTGTTTGATGTGGCGGATTTAATTAAGGATGCTGTGGTTTTGCCTTATGCCTTTATTTGCGCCAAAGAAAAAATGACTGAACAAGAATTTAGACAGCAGATTTTGCAGAAATTTACCGAGCATAAATGTCTGGACTTTATGTTTGATCAAGTCAAAGCACAAGCTTGTAAAAATCATGATGTAGATGGAGAAGCATCATGATTGTGACGTTTATTAGCCAATGTGAAAAGAAAGCCATTCCACGAACGCGTCGGGTATTAGATGCCTTTGCAGACCGAATTGGTGATAACACCTGGCAGACAGTGATTACTGAGGAAGGTTTAATTGCAGTTAAAAAATTGCTGCGTAAAACCGTGACCAAAAGTACAGCGGTAAGTTGTCACTGGATTCGAGGCAGACGTCGAAGTAAGTTGCTGTGGGTTGTAGGGAATCGGAATAAGTTTAATAACATTGGGGTCGTGCCAGTCAATAGCACACAAAAAGATGTATTTATGGATGTTATAACAATGAAAGCAAAACAAGATGAATTTTATGCGAATACGCATTTACAACCACTCGCAGAACATAGTTTTGCAATTGGTTATTTGGCACAGAAATTATTTAAAACAGTAGTGGATAACGATGAATATGACAACTTATCTAAAGTTGCATTTTTAGCGGGTGGTTTGCATGATTTAGGCAAATTAGATCCTCTATTTCAAGAGTGGGTTAAAAAAGGAAAACAGAAAGATCCTGAAGATGATGGTCAGCATATCGATGTTAAATTTACCTTTGATAAACACCCTCGTCATAATGAGGTGTCATTATTACTATTTAATTTTTTTGAACAGCAATGTAAAGGATTGAATAATCGTCAAAAAGAAAGTTTACAGCATATTTTGTATTGGCATCATGCGAAGCCATATCGTCAAAATGATGATTTTACAGGGGTGTATAAAGCCTACGAATATTTAATCAAAAACATTCAAGTAGATCAGTTTGAGATCTTGATTCAACGGACATCTGACTTAGTTAAAAGAATTAACAACCTATCAAAAAATTATCATGCCAATGAAAGTATCGAAAAGCATATCGATTGGAATATCGATCAAGCACAAGAGCTAAAAGATAATTTTGAATATCAATTCAAAAGTAAATATTTTCCAGAATTTAAACATTATACCAATACAGATTCTATAGACGTATTACGTGATAAGGTGCGTATTAACTCAGAACATAATTTATTACGTGCCTGTGTGATTAGTGCAGACCGTTTGATTTCAAAACTGTCTGCGCAAGATTTAATGGAATACATTGCTGAGCACCGCTTAGATGAGTTATTGGATTCACAAGAAATGCTTTCTAATCTATCTGAACATTTAAACAATGTTTCGACAAAATTTCCAAACAGTGAACGCACTCAGAAACAAAGCGAAATCGCACAACAACTTGCTGATTTAAGAGATATCGCTGTGCTTGCAGGTCCAGCAGGCTGTGGTAAAACCAAAATTGCATTAGAGTGGGCAAAACTAAAAAATGCAAAAAAAATATTTTGGATTTGTCCACGTGTACAAGTGTGTCAGGGGATTTTTCAAGAACTCACAGAAAGCTATTTGCCAGATGCAAAAGTAGAAATCTTTACGGGTGAATTTAAGTTCACCACTGCTTGGGACAAAGTTACACCTGAACATGAATATCTATCGGGTGATGTAGTGGTTACAACTATTGATCAAATATTAGGATCAATTGTGACACATAGCAAAGTGGATAGTTTAATTCCATTTATGGATGCACATGTGGTGTTTGACGAATACCACGAATATATTGGCATGGAGATTTTCAACTTATTATTCGCTGAGTTGATTGCCAATAAAAATATGCGTAAGAAATACGAAAAAAATACTTTATTGGTTTCAGCAACACCGCACTATTCGTATTTAAAACAAGTTTTAGGCTTACATCAAGATGATGTCCTTGCAATGCCATCATTTAATAATCGTGATTATAAGATTGAATTTATAGATTACGATGAATCTATCATTGTAGGAAATCCATTTTACCAAGTCTATGATGGACAAACCTTTGTTATTTCTAATACAGCTTTAACAGCGCAATTGGGCTTTATTTATCAAAAGAACCAAGAAAAAAGTGTACTTTTCCATTCTAAGTTTAAACGCAGTGATAAAAAATATTGGTTTAATGAAGTTTATGAGACATTTAAAAAAGATGGTACACACAAGTTTGATGTATTACGTAGTGGTCCAATTGTACAAGCGTCATTAAACATTACAGCCAAAAATATGCTGACTGAAATGACTTCACCTGAAAATATGCTTCAACGCTTAGGACGCTTAGATCGTTTTGGTGAAAGTGAAAGTCTTAATATTTTAAAAGTTGCAATTACTGAAAATGTAAAAAATGGTAGTTGCAAAGGTTCGTTAGCATTTTTCTTAAATCAACTCAATTGCTTACAAACTACAAAGGTTTGGTACGACTTTTTACAAGATCAGCTTGCAGGGCAAAGCTTTAAGTTATCAAAGCTTTATCAACTCTACAAAGCATTCCATACGCAACAAGATCAAGAAAACTCTGCTATTTTTCAAGATATGCAAAAAGCTTTAAAGAAAAGTATTGATCGAATTAATAATAAGGTGACTGAACCCACCAAAGTGTCAAAACCTAAAACGGCAGAGCGTAAATCTAAGATTAGTAAAAACTCATTACGTGGAGATAGCCGTTTTGTACAGTTGGCTAAGTTGAATTTAAATGATTATGCCAAGCCTGTATTTGAAAATGAATATGCGTATCAACCACCTTTAGATGATACAACTGAATATGATAATTTGACGGAGTCCTTAAATATTATTCAAGAACTTGGATTGATTAATTTTATTGCTCAAAAGCATGGCAATATTGATCCGTCACATCCAGTAAAAGGTATTCCTGAGAAAAAACAAAAATCACGATGTATGGTCTTAGAAAATTATGCAAGAGATGCAGATTTCCCTTTGTATCTGAGCTACATCGAAGATGACTTAAATAAAGTGGGTGGCACAGGGGTTCGACATCCTGAAGCAATTTATTATGCGGTATGCGATCAGCAACCGATTGGTTCAATTACATTAGACAAACTTCATATTTTAACAACATCACCAGAGGGTAAATAATATGGCTAAAGTAACAGGCGTAAAAAGCGTAGATTTTAAAATTACAGCATATGGTTATGGGGTGGTGAATTGGAATGGTCCAACGTCACTGACAGGTAATGATGGTAAGACAGTGGATAACCACACATTACCTAAACTTCGTGGTTTCAGTAATTTATCAGGTAGAGTCAAAGAAGAAACAGGCTACAAATACCGTAAAGAAGCATCAGACATTGATTTTAACGAAACGCCTTTATATATTAGCCAAAACTGTATTCGCCATCACTTATTCCGTGACCAATCTTTTGATTTACATTATGCAAAAGATAAGAATTTGATTGATGTTCTAGCATCTATTACGGGATTAATCCGTGGCTATGTTGTGCCATCGAGTCAATGTAAACGTACAAGTCCACTTTTGATTACTGATTTTATTGATCAGTTGGGTAATGGCAACTTTGAACAGCTTTCGAATGCAAGTTCAAGTGAAGAAATTACGCAAGATGATGGCTCAAAAACATATAAACGTGGTGAAAACTCAATCTTCTCTAAAACGACCTTTGGTGATACCGAATATATCGCTTATGGCTCGATTAGTATTGAACAATTGCAGTTCATTTCACTCGATAAAAAATTTGACCGTGCTTCGATGATTATTAAAGAAGGAGAAGGTGAAAAGATTGCAGAGCGAGTACAGGAATTTATTAAGAGCCTTGATCCATCGAAAGAACCAAAAGCAATTTTCCATAAAAATTATGTCCGTAAGGGAACAATCTTTAATGAAGGTGAAGTGGGTATTTTACTCGACAACACTGCAATTGATATTTTAGTCAAAGAAACGCTTTCAATGCTTGAAGAACTCGTGATTAAGCAAGCCAAAGGTTATATGTGTGCAGATACGGTAGAAGTGGATTATAACGACAGTCATAAAATGATGCGTATTAAACGCAATCCAGACCAAGCCAATCCTGAGCTACAACAAGATTATGCAGTTTATTTTGAAGCCCAATAATGAGGTGATTTATGCAAATCATTATTGAATATGAATCCTCTTGGCGAAATTCATTTTTAGATGGCTCTAATAATGAACCCTTGCCTAAAGGCGGACGTAATTTTATTGCTTCAATGACAACATTAAAGCAAGAAGGCAATTACAAAAAGCGTAGTGTTTCAAAAGATACCGTCATGGGCATTCTAAATCGTTTGATTGGTGATCAACGTAAACTTTATCAGGCACGACAGGATGAAAATTATTATTTTACTGAAGTTGAAAAAGTACTTCAGGAGAATGATATTGTCGATCACGCTTTAAATAGTAACGAGATGGTTTATATCCGTAATGTTTCAGGGAGTACAGATCAAAATTCATTTACAGGTGAAATTAAAGCAAATGATCCATCCTTTAGCTCGAGTTTTTCAGCTGAACTTTGGGGTGTTTTATGGCTTAATTTATCTGAAGTTTCCAAATTTATTTTGGATGAGTCATATTCTGTGACCTACTCTGAAGTTTTAGATCCAATTACGGTGTGTAATCGTATTGAAGTTTTGAGTGCAGAAAAACCAATGGATCTGACGGAGGATATTCAAGCTGTACTAGACTGTTTATTGAATCATTTCCCCGATACAAAGTATTTGACTGCAAAAAAGCAATTACCTTTGATCAGTATTTATGCCTCTGCTTTATATCTTCAAATTACAAGATTGTCTCAAAGATATGATCTCTCAACTGTCTTAACAAAAAGTGGCGGACTGAGTGGAATCTCAAAGCGTGGATTTACCAAAAAAGATTTTATGGATCGTTATACGACAGGAAGTAAAAAGCTCATTTGGGGCAATCCCTATTTATTGAAAGAAAAGAAAAAAGGTGAGGGTGAAATCGTATCTGTTTTAACCAAAGCTAGTGGAAAGCTCATTATCAATTTGAATATTTCTAAAGAACAAGCAAGAGATTTAGAAGAAAAAATTGAAAATGCAGGGGTTTCATCTTTTTACTTAGGTAAAAAGGGCTTGGCTTATGTCATGGATATTAGACCTTAAGGAAGAGATATGAACTATTACCTTGAAGTGACCTTAATGGAAAATGATCAATTTTCTCCTTATGAATTATGGTCACAACTTTATCCTCAATTGCATCTTGCATTGGTTGAAGCCAAAAATGCTGACAATAAAGTGAATATTGGATTTTCCTTCCCTCAATACCGCTTTCATCAAGATAAAGGTGTTGGATTTATAGGTACAAAATTACGTTTATTTGCTGAGTCTGAAGCTGATTTGAAGAAACTAGACATTCGACGTTGGCTTGAGCGTTTAGAAGATTATGTACATGTCACTTCTATTCGTGAAGTACCTAGTGATATTAGGAACTATGCTATTTATAAGCGTAAGCAAGTGAAAACTAATGCCCAACGTTTGGCGCGTCACCGTGTAAAACGTGGGGATATTGGCTTTGATGAGGCATTAGCAAGATATAGCAATGTAGTTACGACAACCAACTTGCCTTATATCGAAATGAAAAGTCTTAGTACTTCAGATCAGCAAAGTGAAAAGCGATTTAAATTGTTTATCGAGAAGCAATCTGCTGAAAAATCTGAAACTCAGGTTTTTAGCACTTATGGACTAAGTTCTGTGTCATCTGTACCAGAATTTTAACCCAATATTTTTTGATTCTTTAACAGCTTAATAAAATCAATAAGTTATAACAGTAAGTGAATACTTGGGTCTTTTATAAGATTTTAGGCATAACTTACTGTTATAGCTTTATTTTTTGCGTTAAAATTATGGTTCACTGCCGCATAGGCAGCTTAGAAGTTGCTCCATTCTGTCTTTTCAGTATCGGCACAGTTCACTGCCGCATAGGCAGCTTAGAAGCTCTTACGCCTCACTCAGCAATTTCCTAAAGCGTTCACTGCCGCATAGGCAGCTTAGAAGTTTATTCTAAATTGTTATTGCTTCAAAAAGCAGTTCACTGCCGCATAGGCAGCTTAGAAGAATGAACGCTCAAAAAGACCAAAGCTTTTACAGTTCACTGCCGCATAGGCAGCTTAGAAGAAAGTCAACGAGCGCCTGTACAGCTTCACGGAGTTCACTGCCGCATAGGCAGCTTAGAAGTTGGGATATGGGTGTCAAAAATGCGGTGGTGTGTTCACTGCCGCATAGGCAGCTTAGAAGATCACGCCACCTCATAGAAGCGCTTAGCTTCTGTTCACTGCCGCATAGGCAGCTTAGAAGTAAATGGGCTATTGGATCTGGCGGGTCAATATGTTCACTGCCGCATAGGCAGCTTAGAAGTCATCCGCGCCAAATCCAATACTTCTAATTTCGTTCACTGCCGCATAGGCAGCTTAGAAGAATCTATCAAGCGCATGTCGCTTAAGCCTGCAGTTCACTGCCGCATAGGCAGCTTAGAAGACTTGCGTAACGCTATGCACATTAGCGAAGCCGTTCACTGCCGCATAGGCAGCTTAGAAGTTAGCTGTTTTAAAACCTAGTGATGAATTTAAGTTCACTGCCGCATAGGCAGCTTAGAAGCGACACCTACACTTTTAGGCAATTTAATCCGCGTTCACTGCCGCATAGGCAGCTTAGAAGTTACCTCGAACTCCAACATGAATCACTGTTGGGTTCACTGCCGCATAGGCAGCTTAGAAGAATCAAAGAGTGCGGAAAAAATGGCTATGGATGTTCACTGCCGCATAGGCAGCTTAGAAGTTGGCTTCATTATTTTCGATAAACGGTACTAGGTTCACTGCCGCATAGGCAGCTTAGAAGAGTTATCAATTTCCCAAAGCCTTCATTAATTCGTTCACTGCCGCATAGGCAGCTTAGAAGGAGAATGAACGCAAGCGTATTGAAGCGGAGCAGTTCACTGCCGCATAGGCAGCTTAGAAGATGCTGATCGCGTAGTCAATATCACGCGGAGCGTTCACTGCCGCATAGGCAGCTTAGAAGAAATTGATAAAGCCACCCCTCCAATGAGTATTGTTCACTGCCGCATAGGCAGCTTAGAAGTTGGTGATGGTACGGTGTGCCGAGCCAAGTTAGTTCACTGCCGCATAGGCAGCTTAGAAGACACAATAGCTTCAAGGTAACTCTGTTTACTGGTTCACTGCCGCATAGGCAGCTTAGAAGCTTGAAAATGGGCGAAAGCTGGAGCGTGAGCCGGTTCACTGCCGCATAGGCAGCTTAGAAGTGATAAATACGGTTGACAGTGGCACGGTATTTGTTCACTGCCGCATAGGCAGCTTAGAAGATCATGGAAAATCAAAAAGAAAACCGTGATCTGTTCACTGCCGCATAGGCAGCTTAGAAGACTACAACGACGGTGATTTTTTCAGTGTGAAAGTTCACTGCCGCATAGGCAGCTTAGAAGTCGGAAGGTTTAGAAAAAGCCCAACACTATAAGTTCACTGCCGCATAGGCAGCTTAGAAGTTTTGCTACCATTTCAGAATAAGCCGCATTCCGTTCACTGCCGCATAGGCAGCTTAGAAGACAAGTGTGAGTATCGCTGCTCGGCAAGGCGGGTTCACTGCCGCATAGGCAGCTTAGAAGGTTTGCAATTAGTCCAGTCATTGTCATTCTCAGTTCACTGCCGCATAGGCAGCTTAGAAGATAAAGGGCGGATGTTTAAATGTGATTTCGTCGTTCACTGCCGCA
The DNA here is from genome assembly GCF_049367455.1 of Acinetobacter lwoffii. Classification (GTDB taxonomy): domain Bacteria; phylum Pseudomonadota; class Gammaproteobacteria; order Pseudomonadales; family Moraxellaceae; genus Acinetobacter; species Acinetobacter lwoffii_W. The sequence goes on along the minus strand of NZ_JBMPXW010000011.1, from coordinate 32,828 downwards.
TAGGCAGCTTAGAAGTTTTACCTTGCGTGTAAAAACAATGGTTGGGGGTTCACTGCCGCATAGGCAGCTTAGAAGTCAAAAAAGAAAAAGGGACTGCAACAACTGGTGTTCACTGCCGCATAGGCAGCTTAGAAGTTCAAAGACTTCGCCCATCTTGTCGCTGATCTGTTCACTGCCGCATAGGCAGCTTAGAAGACTTGGATCTGTGCAACTTTGGTCGCTGTGTTGTTCACTGCCGCATAGGCAGCTTAGAAGTTGAAGTAATTGAAGAACAGGCACTGGATCATGTTCACTGCCGCATAGGCAGCTTAGAAGTTTAAACTTAGCAATGGACGTTGGATCGGTTAGTTCACTGCCGCATAGGCAGCTTAGAAGGTGTAACTACAGAGTCAAATCGCATCACGTCAGTTCACTGCCGCATAGGCAGCTTAGAAGAACAACATTTCACAGATTGATTTGAATTTAGTGTTCACTGCCGCATAGGCAGCTTAGAAGATGACGGTTTTTAGCAATAATGATTTCTGTAAGTTCACTGCCGCATAGGCAGCTTAGAAGTGCAACTCCTCCAGCTCCTTCTTCTTCTCGATGTTCACTGCCGCATAGGCAGCTTAGAAGTTTATATATTTGATTTGAGGGGGTAGGCAGATGTTCACTGCCGCATAGGCAGCTTAGAAGATTGCCCGACAGATGGTTTGATGGAAGTTGTTGTTCACTGCCGCATAGGCAGCTTAGAAGAATTACAAACGCAATTAGCGAGAGCATTGAATGTTCACTGCCGCATAGGCAGCTTAGAAGAACATGCCAGTCGCATCAAACAAAACCTACCCGTTCACTGCCGCATAGGCAGCTTAGAAGTTCACCGAACAATTACATCATCTCTGCGAAATGTTCACTGCCGCATAGGCAGCTTAGAAGAACAAGATCAGCTATCTCTTTTGGAGTAATGCGTTCACTGCCGCATAGGCAGCTTAGAAGATCAACCAGCAATCTTCAGGGCGGTGGTAAAAGTTCACTGCCGCATAGGCAGCTTAGAAGGGCAGGTCATGTGGGGAATATTACGGTTAATTGTTCACTGCCGCATAGGCAGCTTAGAAGTACAGTCTTTGCAGCATCACGAATACAGAAAGGTTCACTGCCGCATAGGCAGCTTAGAAGAAGCTAATAATGTCGTATATACAACTACAGTGGTTCACTGCCGCATAGGCAGCTTAGAAGTCATACAGCATTTCAGCAAGTTTAGGATCAACGTTCACTGCCGCATAGGCAGCTTAGAAGTCCTTGACGTTGCTCTTGACGAATCACTGTACGTTCACTGCCGCATAGGCAGCTTAGAAGAGCCGATAAACGGAAATTCTTGCCCGTGGTAGGTTCACTGCCGCATAGGCAGCTTAGAAGGCTGACGAAGTAGCAGCGGTGACTACTATGACGTTCACTGCCGCATAGGCAGCTTAGAAGTTGCTATACGGCTGAAGGACACAAAGGTACGAGTTCACTGCCGCATAGGCAGCTTAGAAGAGTCTTCGGATTACGTGCGTTACGGTACTTTGGTTCACTGCCGCATAGGCAGCTTAGAAGTTCTGATACTCTGTCTGATCGTCCGGTGATACGTTCACTGCCGCATAGGCAGCTTAGAAGGTGATACACCTCAAGAAGTGGCAGAGCTTGTTGTTTACTGCCGCATAGGCAGCTTAGAAGTTTAATCGTGTTGCTGAGCTTGTGTCTCAAAAGTTCACTGCCGCATAGGCAGCTTAGAAGAGTCGCTTTTTCTACAACCCAAGCCACACATTGTTCACTGCCGCATAGGCAGCTTAGAAGAGTAACAGAGGGGGCGGAGTGCCCCCGAACTGGTTCACTGCCGCATAGGCAGCTTAGAAGAAACCAGTCAATCAATTGAAGCTCTTGCCGATGTTCACTGCCGCATAGGCAGCTTAGAAGTAGAGGCTGGCTTGCGGAAGAACTCCAAAAATGTTCACTGCCGCATAGGCAGCTTAGAAGTGAATCGGAAATTATTGTTGCCAAGCGCAAGAGTTCACTGCCGCATAGGCAGCTTAGAAGTGCGTACAGAACTGGATGAAGAAGACAACATCGTTCACTGCCGCATAGGCAGCTTAGAAGTTTACGGCTGGGTTTGTTGTATTAACAAAAACGTTCACTGCCGCATAGGCAGCTTAGAAGAATGGAATCTCAATACTATGAAGATCGACATCGTTCACTGCCGCATAGGCAGCTTAGAAGATGTCTAGGCTGACCAACAATCATATAAATAGGTTCACTGCCGCATAGGCAGCTTAGAAGTTTAAGCTTAAATCAATAGGACCGCCATCTTTGTTCACTGCCGCATAGGCAGCTTAGAAGATACACAGGCACGATTGGAATATGACGACCAGGTTCACTGCCGCATAGGCAGCTTAGAAGAGCCATTAAGGCAAGGCCCATAAAGATTGAAAGTTCACTGCCGCATAGGCAGCTTAGAAGAGGTGCTGGTATCCATGATCATGAACGGCGTTGTTCACTGCCGCATAGGCAGCTTAGAAGAATTTGAAGATCAGCAGAACGTACAGTGTTCTGTTCACTGCCGCATAGGCAGCTTAGAAGAAGTTTGAGGCATCACAAGCGCCAGCTGTAGAGTTCACTGCCGCATAGGCAGCTTAGAAGATTAAAAACCATGCTGACCGCCTCGTTTCAACGTTCACTGCCGCATAGGCAGCTTAGAAGTTGCAGCATTCTTCATCAAGCGAGGATTAGCCGTTCACTGCCGCATAGGCAGCTTAGAAGTGAGAGCGGCACGCTTAACCTACGATTAGGTTGTTCACTGCCGCATAGGCAGCTTAGAAGAAAAACCAATTTGCGTCAAAACCGCGACCAAAGTTCACTGCCGCATAGGCAGCTTAGAAGTGAAAAACTTACTGATGATCTACCTCTTGATGGTTCACTGCCGCATAGGCAGCTTAGAAGTAAAGCATGAAAGCCCTAACAATTGTCTTAATGTTCACTGCCGCATAGGCAGCTTAGAAGACTACCACGATGATCAGGAAGCACATAAAATAGTTCACTGCCGCATAGGCAGCTTAGAAGAAGCTGCTCTGCCGTCTTTTCGCTATAACCTGGTTCACTGCCGCATAGGCAGCTTAGAAGATAAGTGGGATGTAGGCATCTTGTGTGCCAATGTTCACTGCCGCATAGGCAGCTTAGAAGTGAGCAACATCCCCAAAATCATCAGTAATCTGGTTCACTGCCGCATAGGCAGCTTAGAAGAGTAAAGTTAGCCTTTTGGATTGTTGGTGCGCGTTCACTGCCGCATAGGCAGCTTAGAAGAGTAACGTGCATTAAATCGAGCAAGTTCGTCTGTTCACTGCCGCATAGGCAGCTTAGAAGTGATGCTGCAGGTCAATCCACATCATCAAAGAGTTCACTGCCGCATAGGCAGCTTAGAAGAAACAAAAAAACTTGGTTCCAACGTCATTGTCGTTCACTGCCGCATAGGCAGCTTAGAAGTATTAGAATCATTATGGTTTGTACAATCGGACGTTCACTGCCGCATAGGCAGCTTAGAAGAAGAAATATCCATCTGGAATGGATTTTGGTCAGTTCACTGCCGCATAGGCAGCTTAGAAGATCCAAGCCTCCAACTCATTCTTAATCTGGTTGTTCACTGCCGCATAGGCAGCTTAGAAGAATGGCTTGATATTCTTGAAACCATTGAAAATGTTCACTGCCGCATAGGCAGCTTAGAAGATGTGATGTAAAGCACAGTTCTACAAAGCAAAGTTCACTGCCGCATAGGCAGCTTAGAAGTGTTAGATTTCAATAAAAAGCAATGGATCAAAGTTCACTGCCGCATAGGCAGCTTAGAAGAGGATTAAGCAAGGTAAATTCCGATCCGGTCAGTTCACTGCCGCATAGGCAGCTTAGAAGAAAAACCGATTGTTGAGGCATGCCGTGAGGATGTTCACTGCCGCATAGGCAGCTTAGAAGTGCTCAAATCGAAGACCTCAAGACAATTAAAAGTTCACTGCCGCATAGGCAGCTTAGAAGATTTGAGACAGTGAATTGGTTCGCCCTGAGTGGTTCACTGCCGCATAGGCAGCTTAGAAGACAAACCAAAATCCTTTGGCTCTCAAGATTGAGTTCACTGCCGCATAGGCAGCTTAGAAGTTAGGAAGCTGTTGGGTATCGAGCCTACAAGTGTTCACTGCCGCATAGGCAGCTTAGAAGAGACTCATCTGTGAAGATGTACCTACTGATTGGTTCACTGCCGCATAGGCAGCTTAGAAGTCAGGTGGTTCGCAGCACGCTGGGGCTTTTCTGTTCACTGCCGCATAGGCAGCTTAGAAGATTCACCTGTTTTTTCATTGAAGGTATTTTCAGTTCACTGCCGCATAGGCAGCTTAGAAGTGCTAATAATCAGATTGTTTATACTAAAGATCGTTCACTGCCGCATAGGCAGCTTAGAAGTTGATGTTGTAGCTCAACAAGTTATTTCTAATGTTCACTGCCGCATAGGCAGCTTAGAAGATCCTTGTTTATCAGCCTTGGGCATAGTGTGAGTTCACTGCCGCATAGGCAGCTTAGAAGAAAGAAGAAACAGCTTGATTCATCGTAGACACGTTCACTGCCGCATAGGCAGCTTAGAAGAACTAGCGCAACTATTAGATAAAGGGTATTCATGTTCACTGCCGCATAGGCAGCTTAGAAGTGAAGCTTCAAACGGTTCGGTGTTAAAGTCAGGTTCACTGCCGCATAGGCAGCTTAGAAGACAAATTCGAATAACCAGCGCAATCTGCATAAGTTCACTGCCGCATAGGCAGCTTAGAAGTTTAAAACCCTTCTCTCTGAAAGTTCCAGAACGTTCACTGCCGCATAGGCAGCTTAGAAGATTTGGAAGATCCATAGCACCTAAGATTTGTAGTTCACTGCCGCATAGGCAGCTTAGAAGGTAATTTGAGGAATAATCTATGTGTCAATCATGTTCACTGCCGCATAGGCAGCTTAGAAGATCATATTTTAGTTTTTTCAGATAAATATTTAGTTCACTGCCGCATAGGCAGCTTAGAAGTCTCTAACTCGATCACCGCAAGTTAAACCAACGTTCACTGCCGCATAGGCAGCTTAGAAGTGAATGTGGCGGGGAGGGAGTGGACAAGATCAGTTCACTGCCGCATAGGCAGCTTAGAAGAAAATGATTGATAAGCTCTGCATGATTGATGAGTTCACTGCCGCATAGGCAGCTTAGAAGGCATTGAAACCGTTGATGGTGATGTGTCAGACGTTCACTGCCGCATAGGCAGCTTAGAAGTGAGAATGGCAACAAGCCATATAGAAAATTCAGTTCACTGCCGCATAGGCAGCTTAGAAGTCTTTTGATGGCTCGTCAATTTGTAGAAGAAGGTTCACTGCCGCATAGGCAGCTTAGAAGTCACGGTAGCGTCAATCATTCTTAAACAAGTTGTTCACTGCCGCATAGGCAGCTTAGAAGTCTGATCCTTTTAAGCCTGTTCAGGTTCAATAGTTCACTGCCGCATAGGCAGCTTAGAAGTCTAATTCTGCATGGCGAGCTGCTAAAAGGTCGTTCACTGCCGCATAGGCAGCTTAGAAGTTTTTTGATTGAAGCATTATCAATATTTTCAGGTTCACTGCCGCATAGGCAGCTTAGAAGTTAGAAAATTCCCCCAATTGTTCACTAGCATCCGTTCACTGCCGCATAGGCAGCTTAGAAGGTTCTCACGATTCGGGAATTCGTTCAATAAGAGTTCACTGCCGCATAGGCAGCTTAGAAGTCATTATCATGTCATGTGGTGGATTCCTAAGGGTTCACTGCCGCATAGGCAGCTTAGAAGAATTTCAACATTAGTTTCAGCATTTACTACACGTTCACTGCCGCATAGGCAGCTTAGAAGTCTCACAATTCGCAACCGAGTCAGGACTAAGCGTTCACTGCCGCATAGGCAGCTTAGAAGACAACACCGGCAAGCAAGTAAATTCGACCAATGTTCACTGCCGCATAGGCAGCTTAGAAGCATCAAAAAACAAGTCGACAATACCTGAACATCGTTCACTGCCGCATAGGCAGCTTAGAAGGTCAAATTCAAATACACAACCTACCGCACCAGGTTCACTGCCGCATAGGCAGCTTAGAAGGAAGCCAAGAAGATATTCATTGATCGCTATGAGTTCACTGCCGCATAGGCAGCTTAGAAGGAACCCATATATAAGTTTTTCTTATAATAGCAGTTCACTGCCGCATAGGCAGCTTAGAAGATCATAGCCAGTAAAAAGCTAAGTCAAGAAGAGTTCACTGCCGCATAGGCAGCTTAGAAGTAAACGGGAAAGTGGTAGGCATATATCAGGTAGTTCACTGCCGCATAGGCAGCTTAGAAGTTGAGGGTGTGTAATAGATTGAGCTGCTTGATGTTCACTGCCGCATAGGCAGCTTAGAAGTTGAGCGTGGCTACAAAGCGGAAATTCGTGAAGTTCACTGCCGCATAGGCAGCTTAGAAGTTTTGATTTTGGTTTTACTTCTATCATCCATCGTTCACTGCCGCATAGGCAGCTTAGAAGATATAGCGTGACAAAGATTAAGTCGAATAACAGTTCACTGCCGCATAGGCAGCTTAGAAGGTGATATTCGGGCTTTCCTTTAAAAAACTTTCGTTCACTGCCGCATAGGCAGCTTAGAAGACAAAAAAACGGATTTTGGGGCAAGTTTGAGGGTTCACTGCCGCATAGGCAGCTTAGAAGTTTTAAGTGCCTTACTAGGGGTGAACTCGCAAGTTCACTGCCGCATAGGCAGCTTAGAAGACACACACAAAGTATTTAGGAGTTTTAGCGCAGTTCACTGCCGCATAGGCAGCTTAGAAGAGATAATGACGACGAAACCGCCAGATTATTTCGTTCACTGCCGCATAGGCAGCTTAGAAGTGTAGGTGGCGTGCCAGCGTTTCTTCCCCAATGTTCACTGCCGCATAGGCAGCTTAGAAGTATATAGAGACACTATGGTATATATTATATATGTTCACTGCCGCATAGGCAGCTTAGAAATTGCACTTATCTTCACGATCTACAGCCAGAATGTTCACTGCCATATAGGCAGCTTAGAAAACAGGGTTGTGGTGAGGGTTATGTAAGCGGTAGTTCACTGCCATATAGGCAGCTTAGAAATATAGAAAAAGGCTGTAACGGTGCTGATTATTGTTCACTGCCATATAGGCAGCTTAGAAATGTAGGAGTTCGTCGTTATGGTTGTCATTGATATTCACTGCCATATAGGCAGCTTAGAAAGAGCAAAACCCTTAAAACCCCAAGACCTCCATGTTCACTGCCATATAGGCAGCTTAGAAAACGTAGATTCATCTGGGCTTGGTTTATCAACAGTTCACTGCCATATAGGCAGCTTAGAAAAATGATAAAAGGCGCATATTGCTCAGGGATAAGTTCACTGCCATATAGGCAGCTTAGAAAAATTGTCAAAATACTGAGGGTCACCATTCACAGTTCACTGCCATATAGGCAGCTTAGAAATAAACAGCAAAGGTTTGTCGAAGAATATCTGAGTTCACTGCCATATAGGCAGCTTAGAAATGATCCGAGTGTTAGAAGCTCAACCAGTTGGCGTTCACTGCCATATAGGCAGCTTAGAAAAGTAAAATAAATTAAATTTTCAGAATGTGATTGTTCACTGCCATATAGGCAGCTTAGAAATGAACCCGATCCATCACCTGAACCCGATCCATGTTCACTGCCATATAGGCAGCTTAGAAATTCATCTACAGCAAACTCAGACGTTGCATGCAGTTCACTGCCATATAGGCAGCTTAGAAAAGTAGGAGGATTTTCAGAACTGGAATCTGATCGTTCACTGCCATATAGGCAGCTTAGAAAAGATTGAAGAAATGGAGCTAATGATAGAAAGAGTTCACTGCCATATAGGCAGCTTAGAAATTGAGAAGCCTAATAACCAAAGCATTTAATTTGTTCACTGCCATATAGGCAGCTTAGAAATCTGATTTAAGGGAGAAGTATGAAGTTTTGGGGTTCACTGCCATATAGGCAGCTTAGAAAAGATTGAAGAAATGGAGCTAATGATAGAAAGAGTTCACTGCCATATAGGCAGCTTAGAAAGAGCGAGTGTCTACGAGTGACGACTCAATAATGTTCACTGCCATATAGGCAGCTTAGAAAAATAAAATATCATCGACCTGTAATACTGTGTCGTTCACTGCCATATAGGCAGCTTAGAAAAGATGACTGGCGTGAATGTGAACCTCATAGCTGTTCACTGCCATATAGGCAGCTTAGAAAGCACCCCGCTTTTTCACATATAAGGATAATAAGTTCACTGCCATATAGGCAGCTTAGAAATCTTCAAAAAAGCGGGGGAGGAGCGCACTACCGTTCACTGCCATATAGGCAGCTTAGAAATTAGATGCCAGATATTCGGGCTTTCACCATAAGTTCACTGCCATATAGGCAGCTTAGAAATATCAGGCTGCACAGCTCATTCAATTACGACGGTTCACTGCCATATAGGCAGCTTAGAAATTTTCGTGTTGTTACTGTTGCGGTATCAGTCCGTTCACTGCCATATAGGCAGCTTAGAAAGGTCTGAGTGAAAAAGACTTAGCAATACGATAGTTCACTGCCATATAGGCAGCTTAGAAACATTACATGAAGGCATCGCGCCAGATTCTTGAGTTCACTGCCATATAGGCAGCTTAGAAATTTGTGCAGATACTATGTCCATGGGTACCACCGTTCACTGCCATATAGGCAGCTTAGAAAGTTTGACCACAAAAACCAATGGCTGGCTGATAGTTCACTGCCATATAGGCAGCTTAGAAATTATGCATCATGCTCGACATTGGGCTTTGACTGTTCACTGTCATATAGGCAGCTTAGAAAAATATTTTTTATCATTCTACAACCCTCTCAAAGTTCACTGCCATATAGGCAGCTTAGAAAAGAGAAGAACCAATCACGTAGTATTTAGTTTTGTTCACTGCCATATAGGCAGCTTAGAAAAAGTGAAGATGAATAGCCACCAAAATTCTAGACACACATAACCATATTTTGGACTGCCACTGCTGTCCCACAATTTTTACAAGAGGAAGCTTACGCGAGCTTCCTCTTGATTGATGGAGGCTTTATCGAGTGAAAATAACGCTTTTAAGGTTTTTATTTCAAATAAATTTACTGGAATTATTCTGAGTAAGCGCTGAACTGTATTAGTTCAGAGTTAATCTGATTTTTTATCTTAGGAAAGAAAATTGGTGGTGTTTCAAAAAGTATGCTGGCGTTAAACAAATCCGTTATTAAGGTAAAAGAAAGTCAAATCAAAGGCTTTAAAATGATTTTCGAGCTTTTTAGAAAAGTTGCAACTTCTCCTAAATCCACGCCTGATTCGATGACGAATTCTACAATTGTTACCTTCAATACCGACGGTAAAAAACTTACCAATCACTTGCTTGCAACATTGAAATGCTGTGATAAAACTATCCCAATGATCACTCGCAATTCGAGCATATTGAACCCCAAGCTTTTTAAGTCTAGCTTTAAGACGTTGAACCGTTGCTAAATCCCGCTTACCCCAAACATAAGCAACAATTTCTCCAGATTCTCGATGGTAGGCATAAATAAGCCATTGTTTATTTTTCTTATTCCCTACAAAAGTCCAAAGTTCATCGACTTCAAGACATTCGTAGTGGCTTTGTTTAGGCTGAATCTGATAGATCGATTCACTTAAGGTTCGTAATACCTTGCCAATGCTGATACGCTCGACTTCAGCAATATCTCTAACACCGCTTCCTCTGACCATCAAATGTAATATCTTGCCGGTAATACCTGAGTTACACCCTTGATAGCTTAATGCATGATCACCAATAAACTGACGTTTGCAATCTTTGCACTGATGGTTTTGTTTCCCATCTACTTTGATGCCATTTCTCTTTATATTGTTACTTAGACAGGTAGGACATTTGATTTGTAGCGTTATTTTCATACCTCTATTTTATCAAAAGCCATATTGTTTTTTTCAGCATACTTTTTGAAACACCACCAGAAAATTATTTCACCTAACCTTAAAATAATGTTTTTCAGTAACCAGCTAAATTTTTATTTGTTTATAAAGACGCTCTTTAGGGTCTTCATTTGATTTTGTGACTTTATCAGCAAATTTCTTATCTAACATCAAGGCTGCATATGTTTTGTAACCTATCTCCAATCAGTCTACCTTATTTCCTTCTTGTTCAAACTCTTCAATTAATTTATTGACTTTTTTTACGCTGATATCACTCATATCTTTCAACCATTTAATTTGGGGTTCTTTTAATCTAATCTTTAATTATTGAGATTAGATTAAAGTACAAAGCGCATTTAAGGGCTAATAGCTTATGGAGTAATCACCCCAGGTTAATTAACCCGAATCGCGGATAAGAAATAAACTTGAAAAATAAGAGGACTAGAGCCATCAGTTGAGTTACCAAACCTAAAGCTTTAGCCCCGATGTTCAATAGTAACGAATTATTCTGCGTAATTGATGATTTCTTTCTGAAATTTGAAGCAACTTATTGGAAATTTTCTAAATAAAGTCATCAGTCTATAAGAATTCGAATAGCCCAACTCAGCCTCTCAGAAATTAGTTTTATCGTCATTTGGTATATTTAGGACTTGGAAAAATTAGGCTTCATAGAAATGTCATAATTTAGAGATATTAATGTCATCGAACTGGATTAAAAAAGAACAAAAAACCCACAATAGCAAGCTGTTATGACTAAAAAAATATCCAGACGTGAACTGCTTAAGACCTCCATTGCAGGCTTCGGTGCTTTGTCTTTACCCATATCTTTGACCGCTTGTGGCAGTGATGAGGATGCTTCAGATCAAGCTCAGGCACATCCTAAAGTCGCTTTTAAACATGGGGTGGCCAGTGGTGATCCCTTACAGGATCGGATAATTCTATGGACACGCTTAAGTCCGGAAGATGAAAACCTGCGTTATCAGGTGCAGTGGGAAATTGCTGCCGATCAGGATTTTCGCCAGATAATCAATACAGGACAAGTTGAAACCAGTCGGTCGCAAGATTTCACGGTTAAAGTCGATGCGGATCGTCTATCGGCAGGGCAAACTTATTTTTACCGTTTTAAGTGTGCATCGGTATATTCATCTGTCGGTCAAACCAAAACTTTAGCCACGCAAAGCAAGCTGGTGCAATTTGCCGTTTGTTCATGTTCCAATTATCCAGCCGGATATTTTCATATCTATCAGGAAATTGCCCAGCAAGACCTAGATGTGGTGATTCATTTAGGGGATTACATTTATGAGTACGGGATGGGTGGTTATGCGACTGAACAGGCTGCAGCATTAGGCCGAAGTCTGGCTGCAGATAATGCTGAGGAAATCATTAAACTGGAAGACTACCGCAAGCGTTATGCCTTGTATCGAACTGATGCGGACTTACAAGCAGCACATCAGCGTCATCCATTTATTGTGGTCTGGGATGATCATGAGCTGACCAATGATACCTGGGAGCAGGGTGCGGAAAATCATGATGTTTCAGAAGGTGATTTTTTTGCACGTAAGCTGGCTGCTTTGCAGGCCTATTTTGAATGGATGCCGATTCGTCCAGTGTCTGAAACAGATCATTTGAATATTTATCGCCAGTTTAATTTTGGTGATCTGGTTCAGCTGAATATGCTGGATACTCGTATTTTGGCGCGTAACAAGCAATTGCAATATGCTGACTATCTTACCGCGACAGGACTAGATGCCAATAAATTTCAGACAGATTTGCTCAATCCGACGCGTACCTTGTTAGGACATACACAACGTGAATGGATACTGAAACAACTCAGCCAATCGAATGCCGTCTGGAATGTGCTGGGTCAGCAGGTGCTGATGAGCAAGATGCTAATTCCGGCCGAAATTCTGGCTGTTTTGGGGCAGATCACCAGTGGTCAGGCCACTGCAGATGTGTTGCTACAAGTGCGTCAGATGCTGACAGAACTGGTAGGCCTAAAAATACGCTATCTGCAAAATGATCCAACTTTGACAAAGGCAGAATTAGCCAGAATACTGACTGTTGTGCCTTATAATCTTGATGCCTGGGATGGGTACGTCGTGGAGCGTGAGGTGATTTATACGGCTTGTAAACAGCTGAATAAAAAACTGATTGTACTTGCAGGAGATACCCATAATGCCTGGAACTCCACTTTGAGAGATCAAGCCGGCAGTACAGTCGGGGTAGAACTAGCGACCAGTTCAGTTTCATCACCGGGTATGGAGAAGTATTTGCAGATTCCCTTAGCCCAGTTACAGGAATTTGAAATGGCATTTACTACGCTAATTGATGAGCTGAATTATTGTAATTTGAATCAACGCGGATACTTGAGTGTTGCATTTACCCCGGATCAGGTACAGGCGAACTGGATTTTTATCGATAGCATCCAGAATCGTAGTTATCAGGTTGATCAAAGCCGTGCGTATCAGCTTCAATTAGATCATGAATTAAATGAAATCAAACCGTTAAAGCAAACTGCCTAAGCTGCTTAGAGTTTAAATATCCGGGCCAATGCCCGGATATTTTTTTATAACATTTCATCCCTATAGCTATCAATATCCAGATGTTTGATCGTATTTGCAATACTGATGCTCATATTTTAGTAGCCGCGTATATAATCCGGCAAAGTGAATTAATTGCTGTTTTAGTTCGGCATACCGAGGATCATGGCTTGAATAAAAACGTAATTTTAGTCGTAGCAGGCAGGTTTTTTATAAGCCCAAAAACAGATTTTATGTAATGGGAACAAAAATCATGGCAGCCAAGGCCCAAGGAATTAAGAGCTTGGCTTTGTCCCTGATTCCGCGGATTTTAATTTGGGGATTTACGCATTGTTATGTGCATATCAACTCACCCATCAAAATAAGCCAAAAATTCTAATTATAGAATCAGTGGCTTAAACAGGATTCGGGTTAATTAAGATGTATGGTTTAATAAGTGCTGTTGTGCGATATACATGGGCTTATCCAAACTTGGTGTACATTGAATCCATGTTCCATCTGCTTGAAGCTCCCATGCACGGCGGTTATCTTGAAGATAATTCATTAAGCCATCTTGCAGAATTTGTTTAGGAAGTTTTTTATCTTCGATTGGGAAACAGGTCTCGATGCGAGAGAATAAATTACGCCCCATCCAATCTGCACTGGCGCAATAAAGCTTGTTTTCGCCCTGATGGTAAAAATAATAAACCCGGGTATGTTCTAAAAAACGTCCCACAATTGAGCGGACTCGAATATTTTCAGAAAGCCCTTTCACTTGTGGGCGTAAGCAGCAAATTGAACGGACAATCAAATCGATTTGAACGCCCGCTTTAGATGCCCTATATAGGGCATCAATTAGTTGAGGTTCAGTTAAGGCATTTACTTTAATAATAATCTGCGCTTTTTTGCCTGCTTTGCTATTTTCAGTTTCAGTTTCGATGAGTTCAATCAATTGAGAATGCAGAGTAAATGGTGCATGAAAAAGTTTTTTCAATTTGACCATTTTCCCCATGCCTGTGAGCTCCTGAAAGACTTTATGGACATCTTCACAAATATCAGCATCACTGGTCAGTAGTCCATAATCAGTATAGATTTTGGCATTCATTGCATGATAGTTACCTGTGCCTAAATGAACATAACGTTTAATTTTGTCTATTTCACGACGCACGATCAGAATCATTTTGGCGTGGGTTTTATAGCCAACGATCCCATATACAGAATGAACCGTACCGGGTTTGTCGGAGACCAAACTTTCTGAGATGAGACGCATTGCTTCGCAAGACGTAGCGAAGCGTAGTGATCCGATGAAAAACCTAAATATACCCCTGAAATCAGAGATAGAGCGGTTCAATTAGAACTAAACCCAACTATCGCAACACTAGGCTTTGGAGAATCTCGTCGTTTCTTAATTGCGTCGTAATAATGATTATCAAGATAAAATCAAAATATACAGATTTTTGTGTAAATCCTGAGTAGAATTCGACTTTTATTTTTTCTCCAGTAAAAAGGCATAGCTTTTCACTATGCTATTTTGCAAGGACGCTTTATGCTCGCGCTAGATATACAACATATTCGAATGAAACAACACGCCACTGATAAAGCACAAGCGTTGCAATGTCTAGTCGATATCTTGGTCGAAGACCAATTGGTTACACCTGATTATATTCATGGGTTGACCGGGCGCGAACAACAAAGTGCAACGTATTTAGGACAAGGAATTGCCATTCCGCATGGGACGCCTCAGTCTCGCCAATCTATTTTAAAAACTGGGATTCGTCTGGCGCACTTTCCTGAAGGAGTTGTTTGGGACGGTGAAAATAAAATTTATTTAGCAGTAGTGATTGCTGCGAAATCAGATGAGCATTTGCAAGTCTTACAAATTTTGACGCGGGCTTTAATTAACGATGTCGCTGATCAAGTGAAACAGGCTCAATCTGCAGAGCAAATTATTGCATTATTACAAGCCCAACCCGCATCTTTGGCATTGCATGAAAATTTAATCGCCACTCAAGTTCCCGCACTTGATGTAGAAGATTTGATTTGGCAGGCAACACAGTTGCTGAAACAGCAAAAAATGGTGGAGTGTGGTTTTCTGTCGGGTTTAAACCTAAACAGCATGATTCATTTAGGGGAGGGAGTGTGGTCGATCACTTCTAACCAGCATGTTTTGAGCCCAGCTGTAAGTTTGGTAAAAGCGGAACAGGTTTTAAGCCATCAGCAGGAAATGCTCAAGACTTTGGTGTGTATTGCCAGTAATGAGCAACTGGATATGCAACGGTTTCAACGGTTAATGGATATTTTGTTTGATACTGAACAAGTTCATACCCTTAACCAAGAACAAGATAGTCACCAGTTGGCGCAGTTAATTGGTGCTGAACTGATTCCTGATTGGCCATCTCGTCGTATTGTCTTAGCTAACGCTCATGGTCTACATGCGCGTCCCGCGACACACTTGGTCAATATGACCAAGAAATTTGCAGGGGATATTCTCGTTGCTGTAGATGAGGGGGCTTACGTTTCGGCAAAAAGTTTAACCAAATTATTAGCCATGGGATGTCGTCGTGGTCAAACTCTGACTTTTATTGCACAACCTGATACTGATGCTGTAGCAGGCTTAGAACAGATTATTGATGCAGTTCAACAGGGCTTAGGAGAAGAGGTTGAAGCTGTTGATCTTGTATCTCATCAGCACAGCAGTAGTGACCCAGTCGTAAATACTTTGGAATTAATGCCTTTTGAATCACATGGCGATACGGGTAGCTGCGGTATTGCGGCATCAACTGGCCTTGCTTTTGGTCCTGCACATGTGGTGAAGCCACATGAATTTAGTTATGAACGTCGCGGACAGAGTTTTAAAGCTGAGAATGAAAAGCTTGAAATTGCGCTTCATCAGGTGAAAAATAGCTTACGTCAATTCATTGCACATACTGAATCTACTGCCATTAAGCAGATCTTCATGGCACATTTGGAAATGCTGGATGATCCAGACCTC
The DNA here is from genome assembly GCF_049367455.1 of Acinetobacter lwoffii. Taxonomy (GTDB): domain Bacteria; phylum Pseudomonadota; class Gammaproteobacteria; order Pseudomonadales; family Moraxellaceae; genus Acinetobacter; species Acinetobacter lwoffii_W. The sequence goes on along the minus strand of NZ_JBMPXW010000011.1, from coordinate 17,305 downwards.
CTCCAAAGTGTACAACGCGGTTTAAAACAGGGGTTGTCTGCTGCTGCAGCTTGGCATGATCATATTGAAGTGGCTGCTACCGCACAGGCTGCACTTAGCGATCGTTTACTTGCAGAGCGTGCGGCTGATTTAAGGGATATTGGTGAGCGAGTTTTGGCTGTTTTGTGCGGTGTGGCCGATGTCACAGAACCCGAGCAACCTTATATCTTAATTATGCATGATGTTGGCCCGAGTGATGTAGCGCGTCTGAATAAAGATCGTGTTGCAGGCATTTTGACCGCGGTTGGTGGAGCGAGTGCCCATAGTGCTATTGTGGCACGTGCTCTGGCTATTCCAGCAGTTGTAGGTGCGGGTGTAGCTGTTTTAAATATTGAGAACCATGCCACAGTACTAATTAATGGGGATACTGGTGAGTATGTGGTCTCACCCGAGCAAAGTCAGATTGATCATGCCATTGCAGAGCGCCAACGCCAGCGTGAGTTGCGAGAACAAGCGGAACAGCATTGTTTAGAACCTGCCATGACACTGGATCAACATCAAGTTGAAATCGCAGCCAATATTGGCAAAGTGGGCGCTACGATACAGGCTGTGGCCGATGGGGCAGAAGCAATTGGTTTGCTACGCACAGAATTGGTCTTTATGTCACACAGCAGTGCGCCTGATGAGGCTACACAAGAAGCCGATTATCGGGTGGTGTTAGATGCTTTGGCGGGTCGTCCATTGGTGGTACGTACACTTGATGTGGGCGGGGACAAACCTTTGCCGTATTTGCCTATTGAAAAGGAAGAAAATCCATTCTTGGGCTTACGTGGTATTCGTCTGACTTTACGGAAGCCAGAGTTGCTACGTCAACAATTGGTTGCTTTACTTAAAGCAGCGGATAATCGCCCATTAAGAATTATGTTTCCTATGATTGGGCGGGTTGAAGAATGGCGAGCAGCAAAAGCAATTTTGGATGAGGTTCGCATACAGCATCCATGTGAAAACTTACAAGTCGGTATTATGATTGAGGTTCCTGCGGCAGCATTGTTGGCTCCAATTCTTGCTCAAGAAGTTGATTTTTTTAGTATTGGAACCAATGACTTGACTCAATATACTCTGGCGATTGACCGTGGTCATCCACTATTGTCTGCCGAAGCTGATGGCTTACATCCGAGTATTTTGCTATTGATTGATCAAACTGTTCGGGCAGCACATCAGCATGGTAAATGGGTGGGCATTTGTGGTGAATTGGCTGCTGATCCAAAAGCTGTGCCTGTATTGATAGGCTTGGGCGTGGATGAGTTGAGTATGTCGAGTACCAGTATTCCATTGGTGAAGGCGCAAATTCGTGGTTTGAACTATATAAATTGCCAACAGGTCGCACAGCAAGCCTTAAGTTGTGACAGTGCGTCTGCCGTACGTGCATTGGTGGAGTAATTACCGAATGGCTAAGATATTAAGCATTACTCTGAATCCTGCAATTGACCTCACCGTGCAATTGGATCAACTAAAAGTTGGCGAGGTCAATCGTCAGTTAACAGCCCAAAGCCATGCAGCAGGTAAGGGCTTAAACGTGGCACAGGTCCTTAAGGATTTGGGACATGAACTGATTGTGAGTGGCTTTTTGGGGCAAGAAAACCGTCAAATTTTTGACCATCATATCCAGCAAGAGCAATTTGATAACCAATTTATTTATGTTGCAGGTCAAACACGACAAAACATTAAAGTTGCAGAAGCTTCTGGTCAGATGACTGACATCAATGGCAAGGGCTTTTTTGTAGATACCTCAGCAAAACAACAACTATGTGAACGTCTATCTCAACTGATTTTAGAGGTTGATGTGATTGTGATTGCTGGCAGTTTGCCACAAGGTTTTTCTGCAGAAGAGCTTTCGACACTGATTCTATGGTTACAGTCTGCGGGTAAAAAAGTCGCAGTAGATACCAGTGGTGTTGCGTTGAAAGCAGCAATTGCTGCCCATCCTTGGTTGATTAAGCCTAATACAGATGAGTTGACAGAAACCTACCATTTGCCAGCAGAAACGTTTGCAGAACAGCAGCATCTTTTTGCCAGTTTAAATAGTCAGATCGAACATATTGTGGTCTCGATGGGTGAAAACGGGGTGAACTGGCTTCACCGCACGCAAACCCTGCATGCTACTGCACCGAAGGTCACCGTCCAAAGTACGGTGGGTGCGGGAGATTCCTTGCTGGCAGGTATGATTCATGGCTTGTTGAGTTCAACTTCCCCAGAAGAAACATTGAAAACAGCAACCGCAATTGCGAGCAATGCTGTGACCCAAATTGGGTTTGCCCTTCCAGACTTTGCTGTTATTGAAGATTTGAAATCGCAAATCTCAGTCCAATCATTGAGTTAATACGATGCAAGAGATAAAACATATTTTATTTGTGCCACATAGTCCCGAGCAGCCGATTAATGCAGTGATTTTGGCCAAAAAACTGTCCAAAGCAGCAACAGCACTTGGTATTTCCAATGATGTGGCGACATCAGTTGAGCATCTCGATTTATCAAATGTTATTGATACGGTTGTTTTTGTTGGACAGAAGTCGGCAGATGCGACTCAACTGCGTGACAAGGTTGTGAAAGTCATTGGTTTGAATAACGCGCAACACGATGCGATCATGCTTTTGCAACAAGTTCTTGAGCATTCAGATGCTTTAGATGAAACTATTGCAGCCAATGTAGGGGTTACACGCTTTGTCGCCATTACAGCATGTCCAACTGGTGTTGCGCATACGTTTATGGCGGCCGAAGCCTTACAACAAGGTGCAGTAAAGCACGGTTATCAGATTGATGTTGAAACCCAAGGATCGGTTGGGGCTAAAAATGTTTTATCGGCAGAAAGTATTGCCAAAGCAGATGTGGTGATCTTAGCAACGGATATTGAGGTCAATACAGATCGCTTTGTAGGCAAACGCGTATATCGCTGCAGTACAGGATTTGCCCTTAAGCAAACGGATAAGACTTTTGCAAACGCAATTGCTGAAGCCAAAGTGCTTGAAACGGGTAAGCAAACAGCCACTAAGACAGAAAATGAAAACAAAGAAAAAACTGGAATTTATAAACACCTTTTAACAGGGGTGTCTTTCATGCTGCCGATGGTGGTGGCGGGCGGTTTGATCATTGCCATCTCGTTTATGTTTGGCCTCAATCCTGTTGAAGGAAGCTTTGCCGCATCCTTAAAGCAAATAGGTGCTGCAGCATTTACTCTTATGGTACCTATGCTGGCAGGTTACATTGCTTATTCTATTGCGGATCGTCCGGGTTTAACTCCAGGTTTGATTGGCGGTTTACTTGCAACACAATTAGAGGCAGGCTTTCTCGGTGGATTAGTTGCAGGTTTTATTGCAGGTTATATTGCGTTATTTTTATCGAAACAGCTTAAACTCCCAAGTAGCCTAGAAGCATTAAAACCAATTTTGATTATTCCACTATTGGCCAGTTTAGCTGTTGGTTTAATCATGATTTATGTGGTTGGACAGCCTGTTGCACAATTGTTTGAATTACTCACACACTTCCTTGCCAATATGGGGACGACCAATGCCATGATCATGGGGATTATCCTTGGGAGTATGATGTGTATTGATGTTGGGGGGCCAATAAATAAAGCGGCTTATGCCTTTACGGTGGGCTTACTTACGTCACAAACATACGGACCGATGGCGATTACCATGGCTGCGGGTATGGTACCGCCATTGGGTATGGCAATTGCAACTTTTCTGGCAAAGCATAAATTTGCCAAACCTGAGCAAGATGCAGGGAAGGCTGCTGTAGTTCTGGGCCTATGTTTCATCTCGGAAGGGGCTATTCCGTTTGCTGCCAAAGACCCGATTCGAGTGCTTCCATGCGCGATCGCAGGTGGTGCTGTAACTGGGGCTTTGGTTGCATTATTTAAATGTGAACTAGTCACTCCTCATGGCGGTGTAATGGTACTGATCATTCCGAATGCGATGAATTATCCATTAAAATATTTATTGGCGATTGCGATTGGAAGTGTGGTGACTGGTGTAGCTTATGCCGTGATAAAACAACGGTTAGAATAAGCCCTTCATAGAAGCTTTGTGAAAGCTATTTAGTGCAATAAATGAATATTTGCTCAATCCTATTTTGGACCAGTTGGAGAGTCTCTGCTTGAATTTGTCCAGGTAATAGGTCATGAGCGATATTGCTGAATCGGATTGCAACCTTACAAATCGAGCCAATAATTTCATCGACTTCTTGGACACAAAGTTCCGCTTCCTGAGTACCAAGTTTCACAAGAGCTTGTCGAGGAATATCCAGTGCCTCACCCATGATATCCATTTGATGATATCCCCCTGGTCCTTCACAGAAAGTAACATCATAGGCAGGGGCGAGTTTCCATTGCCCATTTTGGGACATCAGAAATGAAAAGTTTTTGCAATGATCATCTCGATTATTGAATACTACATTGAAAACAGCGTAAGCGTCCGCTGAACCCCATCGCTATTTTTTAATTTGAGTTGGGTTTCCAGCGGTGTGGCAGTAATTCTTCAATCTGGGTCACTTTATGTGTCGGCAACCTTTTCAGCACATCACTTAAATAGGCATACGGATCTAGCCCATTCAGCTTTGCTGACTGAATCAGGGTCATGACATTCGCAGCTCGCTGACCACTGCGTAGCGAGCCAGCAAACAACCAGTCCTTGCGTCCCAATGCCCAGGGACGCATTTGATTTTCGACCCAATTGTTGCAAATCGGTAGATTGCCATCATCCAAATAGCGACTTAAAGCTGGCCAACGCTTCAGAGTGTAATTGATCGCCTTGGCGATTGGAGAACTCGACGGCACCGTCAGATAATGTTGGTTGAGCCATTCATATAGTTGTTGCATCACCGATTAGCTATGTTGTTGCCGGTATTCGCGACGGTGTTGCGCTGTACCATCGGTCTTTTTCCTGAGTTCTGCTTCTATGGCATACAGTTTCTGAATCATCACTAATGCTTGTTCAGCGACCTGACTTTTCCCGGTCACATGCAGTTCATGGAATTTAAGATGTGCATGGGCCATGCAGCCCACCTCAATGATCTGGCCTGATTTAAAGCGTGCTTTATAACCACCATAATCATCACAGACCAGATGGCCTTGCCAGTCTTTCAGGAACTCTTCAGCATGCTTATCCTGAAAGTCATAGATCACCGCCTGAAGTAGATTGTACTGTGTGGTGGCATAGGCCCAGACATAACCTTTCTTCGGTTTTTTCTCATTCTCACCCATCTGCATGATGGTGACCGGTGTTTCATCGGCATGCAGCACCTGTTGCTGCAGTACAAGCTGTCACAGCTGCATTGCGTTGAGGCAGGTTCGTGCTCAATACGCAGAGTGAGTAGATGATCAGGTAGCGGTCGACGTTTAGGTTTGTTGGCTGGGGCTTTCTGTGTCGCTGCATCGGTTTTAGCTGCATTCAGCCGTTCCAGTTCCAGATCAACCGCGGCAATATCTTCTTCAACCGCTTCATCCCAGAGGTGGATTTGTTTGGCCGTTAAGTATTCATTCTTCTGGGCGAAATTATGCCGTTTAAACTGCAAAAGTTCATGCTCGTATTTTTGATTGAGATTAGAGAGAGATTTAACTTTAGAATCTAATTGCTGATTTGATTGTTCCAGTTGTTGTTTTGATTATGCTAAAGACTGATGCTGCAGCGCCAACTGTCGGATAAATTCCAGCAGGTGTTCATGGGTCAGTTGGTTTAAATCAGGCAGCATTTTCATGACTGCAGTATGGTTGAGATCATGTTTGGAGAATAGCAGAATGGATGAGTTCGATTTAGAGCATTGTTACCACTTGCTGCAGACCGATTCTTTGCCAAGTTAAACCGTGGATCAGTGCTTGTAACTGCTCCGGGCTGAGGGTCACGGTTTCATCTTGGTGAACTTTAGCCCAGTGGAATTTTCCCTGTTCCAGCCGTCGGGCACATAGCCAGATGCCCAGCCCATCATGCACCAGCACTTTCATGCGACGGCCACGCTTATTACAGAACAGATAAGCACAATGCGGTTTGATATAGCCAAAGGCTCTCAGCACCTGAGCCATGACAGTATCCATACCTGCTCGCATATCCAGAGGTTGGGTAGAAAGCCAGATTTCATCAATGCGGATCATTTGATCAAGCCCTGAAGTAAAAGCAGCAACTCCTTGGCCGATTCCACTGGCCATTCTATTTCGATCACCTGATCTCTTGCGGAGCATTGTTTCTGATGCAGTGGAATTCTGATATGAGCGACAGCATTCTTTTCCGGTTCAGGTGGCGGCGGTGCTTCTTGTTTGACTCTGGTGTCGGGTGAAGAATGACGGGAAGAAAGTCGGTCTGTGGAATGGAAGGGGTTGTGAATGACGAATCCATTTATGTAATAGATTGGCATTGATCTGATGTTGCATTGTGACCTTAGCCACTGATGTATTTGGCTGCAGGCAAAGCTCGACCAAGTGCTGTTTAAAATCAGTTGCGAAGATTCTGCGGGCTCTTTCTGTCGTTTGTTCAGTGTCTATAAAAGTGTCTAAGGCCATAAACATAATGTCCATTTAATAAATAATGGGCACTATTGGTATATTGAGAAAATAAGAAAAGTGGGGTTCAGCGGATGCTTACCGAAAAAGAGATCTACAGAGACCTCTTTTTATTTGGGCTTAATACGTGAAATTATTGATGAGTGTCATCTTCATTCAGAATTTGCCCTGTGTGCTTTGGTGTAATTAAAGGTGCAGTCGGACGCGGTCCTGTGTATTGCAAGCCGATACCCGCATAGACATCATCTGCTGCAACTTCGGTTTCAAAACGTTCTTTGTCTCGTTCTCGGATTTCTTGGCTAATTTCTTCAACATCACTCTGGTCAACACCCAATTCTTCTAAAATCGCACCGCCAAATAGCATTGCCGACTCGAAGGTTTCTCGAATCATGTAATCCACATTTTGTTTTGCTAAATGCAGCGCATGCTCACGGTCATAAGAGCGAACCAGTAACTTGGTTAAAGGAAATTCATGTTGCACCAACTCTACAATCTTATTCGTCGTTTCTTTGTGGTCTACGCAAACAACAATTGCCTCAGCCGTATCTGCTCCCGAGGCATGTAAAATATCTAAACGAGAACCATCGCCATAGTAAATTTTAAATCCAAATCTTTCAGCGTTTTGAATCATGTCGATATCATTATCAATGATGGTCACATCAATCCCTCGAGCAAGCAGTAATTGACTGGAGACTTGTCCAAAACGACCGAAACCAATCATCAATAATTTTCCAGAAAGTCCTTCGGCAATACGGATATTTTCTAAAGAAGTTTGTTCTGTAGTTTGGGTAAAAGGTTTAAATAGAATGCCTATAATCGGGGTCAAAATCATCGACAAGACTACAATCGCAGTCAGGTTTGAGCTTTCAACAGCACTAATGATTTGAGCACTCATGGCGGCAGCAAAGAGTACAAAAGCAAACTCGCCCCCTTGAGCCATCAGTAATGCGCGATCGAGTGCTTCGGAGTGTGAACTTTTGGTCATGCGTGCAATTAGGTAAATCATGGATGCTTTGACAAACATCAGCAGAAGTACAGCACTTAAGATTAACACCCAGTTATTTTTTACGACGTTAAGGTCTAGTGACATGCCTACACCTAGAAAAAATAATCCGAGCAATATGCCACGAAACGGTTCAATATCTGCTTCAATCTGATGGCGAAAAGTGGATTCGGAGAGTAATACCCCTGCAAGGAAAGCCCCCATTGCCATCGATAAGCCACTGACTTGCATCAGTAATGCTGCGCCGAGTACCACTAAGAGTGCTGCTGCAGTCATGACTTCACGGGCTTTGGCTGCGGCTAATAAGCGAAATAAAGGATTAAGCAACCAATAGCCTGCAGCGATTAAACCTGCAATTGAAATTAAACCAATTCCGATGCTCTGCAAACGCGTAGAAGTACTTTCAACAACATGATTCGGTGCGATAAAAGCGACAATTGCCAATAAAGGGACAATCAATAAATCTTCAAACAGCAGGATCGAGATAATTTTTTGTCCTCGTGGTTGAGCAATGTCTCCACGATCTCCCAAAAGTTGCATCACAATTGCAGTCGAGGTGAGTACAAAGCCTGCAGCACATACAAAACTCACTTGCCAAGAATAGCCATAGATCAAGCCTACCGCCGTTAACCCCAATGAACAGGCACTAATTTGTAATGCGCCTAATCCAAAAATTTCTTTTCTTAAACTCCATAAATACGATGGACGCATTTCTAGTCCAATCACAAACAGATACATCACAATACCAAGCTCAGCAATATGCAGAATAGATGCAGAATCGTAGAAAAACGCCAGTCCAAATGGACCAATAATTAATCCTGCAATTAAATATCCCAATACCGAGCTTAATCCTAGACGCTTTATTAAGGGGACTGAGATCACTGCCGCTGTGAGCAGTATGACAGGGGATAGAAGGCTGATAGATGTGGCTTCTGCACTCATATATTTCTCAGATTTTGTATGGGGTCTGTTGACATTTCAAGTATAGAATTTACCCGATAAAGGTAGCCAAATATATATACAGGCTTCAAGCTAATGCAACTGCACCCTCATAGCTACACCTTAGCTTATCATATGGTGTTGCTATTCCTCTGAACTGCTTTAACCTATAAATGCGTTCTCAACTAAGTATCTAATTTTATATAAATACGCCAATCTCAACTTAAAATAAGATTTTCGAATTGAATTGGTGAATGACCAAGCTTTTTATTTAGCACCACACAAATTGTATGCGACAGAATTTTACGAGTTATGCGGTGGGTTAAATGCCATAGATCTTTTGCCCTCACTTTCTGAATGTGAAAGCGATCTGTTAATTGACCAATCACTGTTTCAATCTTTCTTCGGGCTTTCATCATTATTTGCATTGTCTCTTTAGGTCTGAAATCTATCATGTTTTTTCTAAAGGGTGTTTGTAAATCAATACCCTGATATTCATAATATCGTTTCAATTCTGGTTTTAAATAGCCCTTATCTGCTCCCAGTAAACCGTAAATATCATTCGTGATTTCAGGTGCAACATCTCGCTCATCACAATGAGCAGGTGCAAAGGTATAACCCGTAATCATGCCTGAAAGATTAATGACGATATGAGCTTTGAAACCATCAAGTTTTTATGCTTTCTAGCTCTGGTATAACTACAGACAGGGAGTGGGAAGCCATCAATAAAGTGAATGTTATCTGAACCATAACGCTGAATGAGCTGTCCCATAATGGATTGACTGACATGCCACAGGTATGCACAATGTTTACAGAAATTGGGATAAGATCCTAATTTTGGAAACCATTCTAACCAATTGTTTTTGAAATACATCCAAATATTTTTGTCTGTATCTAAAACAAGAAATTCACCTACTATTTGCATAGTGATGATTTCTACATCAGTAACAGCAGGCGGAAAACCACGAGTTCTCAGAGGCTGAATAACAACAATGGGATAAAGCTGTTCTATGATTACATAGACAAAAATGATAAATTCTTCAATGGACATAACTTTGCTTTAATTTCTTGGTAGAAACTAAAATAGGGTTATGTCCACTGCTGTCCCATAGTTTGATTTAAATAAAAAACCTGAGTCCAAATCGTTAAAATATGAGTGCAAACAAACACTTTAACGACCAGGATTCAGGTTTTGTCACATCAGAATACCGTATTTCATCAGCTTATTAAACCCGTCGTGCGACAGGATTTTGAGCAACTTGCTAAAGTACACCATGTTGGACAGAAATTTAGAGCGGCTTCAAGATGGGATCAGTTTATTGCCATCTTGATGTCTCAACTTTCCTGCAGGCAAAGTCTGAGAGATATTCAATCCAATCTGGAGTGCCAACAGGACAAACTGAGTCATTTCGGAGCAAAGTCTATTCCCCGAAGTACACTGGCACGAATCAATGAGCAGCAGCCTGCTGCCTTGTATCAACAGCTCTTTTACAAGTTGCTTAAATACTATGAACACTCAAAAGTAGCCCATAAATTTCGCTTTAAGAATCCATTATATTCCCTGGATGCCAGTCATATTGACCTGTCGCTTTCCTTATGTGAATGGGCCAAAGTTCACGACTCAAAAGCCAGCATGAAACTCAGCATAGGATTGAATCACAGCAATGATATTCCTGAGTTTATTGCAGTTGAAAATGGTAAAGAAAATGACATGTTACAAGGCCGAAAATTCCAGTTTCCCGCTGGCAGCATTGTGGTCTTTGATAAAGGCTATGTCGATTATCAATGGTATGCGAATCTAAGCGCTCAAAACGTTAGCTTTGTGACACGTTTTAGACCTAAATCGGTGTATCAGGTGATCCAGCAACATCCCGTGCTTGAATCCAAAGGCATTCTAAAAGATGAAACCATTCAGCTAAATAGCGCACATGCCCTAAAAAGAAAAGCCCCCGTATTAAGAAGAATTGAATATAGAGATCAGCAAAGTGGCAAGCACTTTAGCTTTCTCAGCAATAACTTTCATCTAGCTGCCTCTACCATTGCAGCGATTTACAAAGACCGCTGGAAAGTTGAATTGTTCTTTAAAGCGATTAAACAGAACCTGAAATTAAAAGCCTTTTTAGGCCGAAGCAAGAACGCCATTCAGACGCAAATCTGGATTGCGATGATCGCCTATTTACTGGTAAGTTTCGCTCAACATTTAGGGAAAAAAGGCTGGACAGTTCAGCGCTTACTCAGAATAATTCAAGTGAATTTATTTGAAATAAAAACCTTGAAAGCGTTATTTTCACCCGATAAAGTCCCCATCAAACAAGAGGAAGCTTAAATGAGCTTCCTCTTGTAAAAATTGTGGGACAGCAGTGGGGTTATGTCCTTTTTATTTCAATCACTTAAAAAGTTGAGATTGGGGTTTAATATATTGAAATATATTAATTATTTTTTTATGCTATCCAATCCATCACCAAACACCTGTGAGTCACTGACATTATTGGTTGTGAGCTGAGCTGCAAGTTTTTGCAGTGTTTCAGCATCTATTATACCTATGTGAAGTTTACGCTATTGTCATCGATATTCAGACTGATGTTTTTTACGTTTTCATTCACCTTCTCCTAAAAACCTCAAGCCAGTAGGGTCAATGAGTAGATGGAGACTATCGCGACTTTTTTGATAGCTAAGAAGCCTCCAGTGGTAAGTTTGTGCAACAGAGCCTTATTTAACTAAAAATTTTCTATTTAACTTATGTTTACCTAAAATCTAGTTTATAAATTATTTTTACAATATATTTATTAATTTCAATATTTTGAAGAAAAATAATAGAAATTTATAAAAAATTAGTTCATAAACTTATAGGATTTTTAAGAGCATTTATATGAATGACTAAGTACTGTGAAAAAAGAGAACTAGATGACGTTTAGATAAAATTTTCAATCAAATAATCTTATTGTTGTTATTTCTAGTCACATAGTCTATTTTTATTATATGAATTATTCTTCCTCACCCAAAAGACCACGTGGTCGACCAACCAAACACGGCTGTAACTATGCAGACACTAAAGAAGTTTTAATCCACCGAGGTATCGAGTTACTGACCGAACGTGGAATGAATGCTATGAGCTTGGACGATCTCATGAAATCAGTCCAAGTTCCTAAAGGGTCTTTCTACCATTATTTTGTAAATAAAGAGGCTTTTATTTTAGAAGTCTTAGATGCTTATGAACTTTATTTTGTGAAGCGATTGAATAAGTTTTTAAGTCAAACTGATCTTTCCCCACTAGAAAAGCTGCAAAATTTTGTAAAAGATGCGGGTGAAAAAATGCAAAAATATGATTTTAAACGAGGTTGTATTTTAGGTAACTTAGGACAAGAAGTGTCGTATTTACCACAAGAAATCATTGCGCGAATCGAAAATATCTTTAAGGTATGGGAGAAATTAGTTTCTGATTGCCTACATCAGTCAAATTCACAATATAGCCTAGCTGATTGCGATGAAGCTGCTTATCAGTTTTGGATTGGGTGGGAAGGTGCAGTTCTAAGAGCACGTTTGGTCAAATCAACAAGTCCCTTAGATGCATTTTATCGCTTGTTTACTTTAGCTGTAAAACAACAAATCACGTAAAAAGTTAATTAAAAAATAAATGCAGACGTCTGTATTTATTTTTTAATTAATTCTAGACAAGCAGTCTAATTAAATGGAGAGGAAGTTCTATGTACAAAGGTATTGTAATTACTAAAGATGAAGCAGGTTACACATCACAAATTACTGAGATTGCATCAAAGCCTTTACAAGAAGGAGAGGTTAGAGTCGAAGTCAAATATTCAACACTCAATTATAAAGATGCTTTAGCCATTACTGGGCGTTCACCAGTGGTGCGTAGTTTTCCTTTGACCCCAGGCATCGATTTTTCGGGTGTTGTGATTGAATCAAAACATCCAGCATGGAAAGAAAGAGATGAAGTTCTACTGAATGGTTGGGGAGTGGGTGAAAAGTATTTTGGAGGGCTAGCCGAGCAAGTCACTGTTTCTGGTGATTGGCTCATACAAAAACCTTCTGCTTTTTCTTTTAAAGATACGATGGTTATTGGTACAGCAGGTTATACCGCAATGTTGTGTGTCATGGCTTTACAAAAACATGGTATTAAACCAAGTGATGGAAAAATTTTAGTGACAGGTGCAAATGGTGGAGTAGGTAGTATTGCCATTATTATTTTGAATCATCTTGGTTATGAGATTACAGCTTCAACTGGTCGACCTCAAGAGTCAGAATATTTAACCTATCTAGGTGCGAGTGAAATTATTGATCGTATTGAATTATCTTCCCCAGGAAAGCCATTAAACAAAGAAGTTTGGGCTGGCGTAATTGATACTGTTGGAAGCCATACTTTAGCCAATGCATGTGCTAGTACAAAATATCGTGGTGCAGTTGCTGCGTGTGGTTTGGCAGGCGGAATGGATTTTCCAGCAACAGTTGCTCCATTTATTCTAAGAGGGATTACCTTATATGGAATTGATAGCGTGATGGCACCAATCGAATTAAGAAAAGAAGCATGGGAACGTTTGGCTACAGAATTAGATCAAACAAAATTAGAAACAGTAACGACTGAAATTCAGTTAACAGATGCTTTAAATATTTCAAATGAAATTTTAGATGGAAAAATTCGAGGTAGAGTTGTTGTACAGATATAGTTCAACAAAATGAGTTGTGGGACTGTTCTAAATTTTGTGTAAGTACTTAATTTTCATTTATCCTACTGAGGATAATAAAAAGAGGTACTTCACATGGATGAAGCTACAATCAAAAGTATGGCAGCTGAATTAGCTAAAGGTTTAAAAACTCCTGAAGATTTAAACCAAATGACAGCCATATTTAAAAAGTTCATGATTGAAACCGCTCTGAATACTGAGCTTTCTGAACATTTAGGCTATGAAAAGCATCAACCTAAGAAAGGATCTAATGCACGTAATGGTTTTAGCTCCAAAACAGTTCTAACACAAGATGGGCAGCTTGCTTTAGATATCCCTCGTGATCGTGACGGCTCTTTTGAACCACAGATTATTAAGAAGCATCAAACGCGCATTACTAGCATGGATGATCAAATTCTTTCGCTATATGCGAAAGGAATGACAAATAGAGAAATTGTTGCTTTCTTTAAAGAAATGTACGATGCCGATGTATCTGCCTCCCTTATTAGTAAGGTGACGGATGCTGTCATTGAACAAGTGACAGAATGGCAAAATAGAACACTCGATAGTCTTTATCCTGTTGTCTATTTAGATTGCATTGTTGTTAAGGTTCGTCAGCATTCAACAGTAATCAATAAATCAGTTTATTTAGCATTAGGCATTAACCTGGATGGTCAAAAAGAACTTCTTGGCATGTGGCTTGCTCAAACAGAATGTTCCAAATTCTGGCTGTCAGTCATGACAGAGCTTAAAAATCGAGGAGTGCAAGATATTCTTGTAGCCTGCCTTGCGAAGCAGCGCTTCTCAGGACTAAAAGGCTTTCCTGATGCGATAGCCTCTGTCTACCCTCATACTGATATCCAGCTGTGTATCGTACATGTTGTACGCAATAGCCTGAGATTTGTGAGCTGGAAGGACTACAAAGCTGTAACAGCAGGATTGAAGGCGATCTATCAGGCAAGTACAGAGGAAAATGCTTTAAAGTCCCTAGATATCTTCTGCGATCAATGGCATCACCAGTATCCAAAAATTGGAGAATCCTGGCGGGCAAATTGGGAAAATATCCGAACGATCTTTAGCTATCCTGCTGAAATACGTCATGCGATTTACACAACAAATGCAATTGAATCATTGAATAGCGTGATCCGCCATTCAACTAAAAAGAGAAAGATCTTCTCTTCTGATGATTCAGTGAAAAAGGTCATTTATTTAGCAACTTCAAATGCTGCTAAAAAATGGACCATGCCAATTCAAAATTGGCGTTTAGCAATGAATTGGTTTACGATTCAGTTCGATGATCGATTAAAAGATCATTTATAAAAAATGAGACTTACACAAAATAATTTACAGGCTCAGAAACATGAGAATACATTCTTTTGGTGAACACAATAACATTACTTTATCTAATAATTGTATTGAAGTTCGAGGTGCACGTGAGCATAACCTTAAGGATGTAGATGTTTCTATCCCAAGAAATGCACTTGTTGTTTTCTCAGGTGTATCGGGTTCGGGAAAATCATCACTTGCTTTTGGAACTATTTTTGCTGAAGCACAAAGAAGATATTTCGAATCTGTTGCACCTTATGCAAGACGCTTAATAGATCAGGCCGGAGTACCAGATGTTGATGCTATTGATGGTCTACCACCAGCAGTAGCATTGCAACAACAACGTGGTGCAAGTAATACCCGTTCTTCTGTTGGAAGTGTAACAACTTTATCAAGTCTCGTGCGAATGATTTATTCGCGTGCTGGTGCATATCCTGCCGATCAGCCAATGTTATATGCCGAGGACTTTTCACCGAACACTCCTCAAGGTGCTTGTCCTACCTGTCATGGTTTAGGTCACATTTATGAAGTTACAGAATCGACAATGGTTCCTGACCCAACACTCAGTATTCGTGAGAGAGCTATCGCATCATGGCCACCTGCTTGGCACGGGCAAAACTTACGCGATATCCTAGTAACCCTAGGGTATGATGTTGATCGACCATGGAAAGATTTACCGCAATCGGATAGAGACTGGATTTTATTTACTGAAGAAACCCCAACAGTTCCTGTCTATGCTGGTTTAAGCCCCGCTGAGACTCAATCTGCACTTAAACGTAAACTAGAACCCAGCTATATGGGCACTTTCACTGGTGCTCGTCGCTATGTCCTTCATACTTTTGCTAATACCCAAAGTACGTTGATGAAAAAACGTGTTTCACGTTTTATGGAAGGAAAAATATGCCCTTCCTGTCATGGTAAACGCCTTAAACCAGAAGCCTTATCTATTACCTTTGCTGGAGTAGATATTGGTGAGTTTATGCAACTTTCTTTGGATAAGTTAACTTGCCTGCTTGAGCCCATTGTTCTTGGCAATTTCGACGCTCATAATGCTGGAGAAAAGGCTAATAATAAAGTAACCCAACTTGATAGATCTGAACGAGCAACAACAGGTAGAGCAGTGCATTCTGTATCTCCAGATGTAAGACGTACGTCAGCACTTTCAGATGAAAAGAAAATTGCTGCCCAGCGTTTAGCAAATGGTGTGGTGGGGCGTTTAAATCAATTACGCCAGTTAGGTCTTGGTTATCTAACATTAGATAGAGCCACACCGACTCTTTCAGCGGGAGAGTTACAACGTTTGCGTTTAGCAACACAATTAAGTTCTATGCTATTTGGTGTAGTTTATGTACTGGATGAACCGTCTGCTGGATTACATCCTTCAGATAGTCAGTCATTATATGATTCTCTCGATAAATTAAGAGACGCTGGAAACTCCGTATTTGTTGTAGAGCATGATTTAGAGCTCATGCGTCGTGCTCAATGGTTAGTGGATGTTGGACCAGATGCAGGAGAGCAAGGTGGTAATATTTTATATAGTGGAGTACCTCAGGGTTTAAGTGAGATTTCAGCTTCACGTACTGCAAGTTATTTATTTAATAAAATCCCAGTTACTCAAAGTTATGGACGTACACCCTCTGGTTGGCTTGAACTTAACAATATTTACCGACATAACCTGCATAATATTGATGCTCGTATACCTCTTGGTGTACTTACAGCAGTTACAGGTATTTCAGGTTCAGGTAAATCTAGTCTCGTTTCTCAAGCTTTACCCGAGTTAGTACTTTCATATTTAGGCAATGAGTCTGAAACTGAAAACAATAATGAAAATAATCCTCTAAATGAAGGAATGTTGGTTAACGAGGTTACACAGGGTTCTCTGGCTGGTGATGTGGAGGCTATAAAGCGTCTGGTACAGGTTGATCAAAAACCAATTGGCCGTACTCCACGTTCTAATCTGGCAACTTATACGGGTTTATTTGATCATGTTAGAAAGTTATTTGCTGGGACTCCTGAAGCTCGCCAAGCTCATTATGATGCTGGACGTTTTTCGTTTAATGTGGCTAAAGGGCGATGTGAAACTTGTGAAGGTGAAGGCTTTGTCAGTGTAGAGTTATTGTTTATGCCAAGTGTATATGCCCCTTGTCCGACATGTCATGGTGCTCGATATAATGATGACACTCTGAAAATTCGCTGGAATGAACGTAATATTGCTGAAGTATTAGGAATGACCGTCAATGAAGCACGTGATTTTTTTGATGGAGAGGTCTCGATTGCTCGTTCACTACAATTATTAAAGGAAATTGGCCTTGGTTATTTACGTTTAGGGCAACCAGCGACTGAACTATCTGGTGGAGAAGCGCAACGTATTAAATTGGCGACCGAGCTGCAACGCAATCAGCGTGGAAATACACTGTATATACTTGATGAGCCAACTACAGGTTTGCATCCATCAGATGTAGATCGATTGTTAGTTCAATTGCAGCGATTAGTCGATGCGGGTAATACCGTGGTTATGATTGAGCATGATATGCGTGCCGTTGCACAAGCAGATTGGGTGATTGATGTGGGACCAGGTGCTGGAAATGCTGGTGGGAATATTGTTGTGGCAGGAACACCAAAAGAAATAACAGAAAATCAAGATAGCCGTACTGCTCCATATTTAGTTAATGAGTTAGTGAGTCGTGATACTAAACGTTGATATTGCGAGTGGGTAGAATAAAACCTTAAATTAAAAGCCTGTAAAATCAATCAGATATTTTTTGTTTTAGGTGGTGTGTGAGCATGAAATCTAAAAGTTTTTTTCAACTAAGGGCTTTGTTGCACAAA